>JAFDBW010000210.1 GCA_019313105.1 Deltaproteobacteria bacterium
AGATCCTAGAACGTATCGTCGTTAATCCCGAGTTTATCGAGGAAGTGAAACGGATCACCCGTCTGCAAGGCACAGGCATTGGAAAACTGACCCTCGGCGACAGCTTTAACGACCTCAATGCCGAGGTTGCTGTCTCGGATCTGAATTTTACCGCCGATTACCAGCGTCTGCCGTTTCCGATCAAGGTCACCAGCGGCCAGGTTGCGTTTGCGAAGAACCTCGTCAACCTCAAGGATTGGCAGGGCAATGTCGGGGATTCGGAATTCTCGGAGCTTTCCTCTAAAATTGATCTGGCCAGTGGTGATAAAGACGTTTCACAGGGCCCGGGCAGGATCGAAGTTGGCCTCGATGGCACACTGGAGGAAGATCTTGTCAAATGGCTCAGCGAAGCTTTCGAGCTGCCGCAGGTCTACATGATACGCTCTCCTGTCAAGCTTTCCGCGGCCGAGCTTGACTGGCTGCAGGGTGCAAAGGCCACATTCAAAGGGGACATCTCCGTCAAGGACGGCCCGGACCTGGTTCTCGATCTTGTCTGGCAGCCTGCGCAGCTCAATATTCATAGCCTGAAGCTCAAGGATCAACACTCCGATGCCGATCTGTCCCTGGATTACGGTGCGAGCGGGATTGCCCTGAGTTTTAACGGGGCTCTGCAGCATGAAACCCTGAACGCACTCTTCGTTAAGCAGGATTTTGGCAAGGGCAGGGTGGAAGGTGATTTTTCTATTAAAAAGCCTCTATCGAAACAGCCCGGGATTCTGGCAACCGGTCACCTGCAAGCTTCAAACCTGCTGTTTAGATTGCCATCCGGTGAGGAGCTGGCTATAAAACAGGCCGCGATGTCGGCCAATGACGATCAGGTTGAGGTCGACCTATCGAAGTTGTCGTGGCAGGACATGACCTGGGACCCCGTCAAGGCGACACTCGATTTCAGCGAGGACACACCTCGTATCAGGGTCGCGGAGGCGAATCTCTGTGGACTCAATGCGCCCGGAGTGTGGACCATTGATGGCGAGAACCTTGCCCTGGACGTCAAACTGAACGGCAAGGCGCTCGATGTGACAACCGTATCGACCTGCGTGGAACACGAGCAGGTCATCATGACCGGGACCCTGGATTTTTCAGGGCAGATCAGCGGCCAGGGCCAGTTCGATGAGTTGATCACGGTATTGCAGGGTCCTCTGGAAGCAACCTTTTCAAACGGCTTGATTAAACAGGGCAAGACCCTGGCCAGAGTCCTGGAAGTGCTCAACGTTACCGAAATCGTCAAGGGACGGCTGCCCAGTTTGAGCAGTACGGCATTTGCCTATACAACGATAGAACTGCAGGGGGAGTTCCAGGGTGGCAAGCTGCTCGTCAAAAAACTCTCCATGGACGGTGAGACCCTTGAAGTTCTGGGTCAGGGTGAAATCGATTTGGTGCAGAAGACAGTCAATATCGAGTTGCTGGCGGCCCCTTTCAAAACTGTCGACACGGTGGTCAAGAATATTCCCGGGGTAAACTACCTGATGGCCGGCAGTCTGGTCGCCATCCCGGTTGCTATCAAGGGTCCTCTGGATGACCCGAAGGTACGGGTTCTGTCGGCATCATCGATCGGTTCCAGCCTGCTGCGGCTGGGTGAACGGACCATCAAATCGCCGCTCAAACTGATCGAAACCTTCACGCCGCAGGGTGATAGCCGGGATAAATAGGGTCATGCCCCCCTTTTTTTACCTCATTATTGGGGAGGCCCGTCACAATGATACAGTTTATTCTCGAAATAATATTCCAAAAAGGTTATGTTTGCCACAAAGACACGAAGGCACCAAGACGCACCTAATTTGTGGGTTAAAGATCGATTTTTTCGAGCTCACACGTTTGAGCTTTGCCGAAATTACAAGAGCTTGCTCAGTGTCTTGGTGACTTAGTGGCTAACGTTATGGATTGTTTATCAGTCCGTTGACGAGTGTTTCATGATTTAAGTTGAGCTGTTATACTCACGCCCAAATCAGTTTAGAAGAACAACGCTCGTCTGGAGAAATTATCTCCCGGCCCGGAAGATTGCCTGGGCGTGAGGAGGATATCATCCTTAAGATTGAAGGAGGCCCCATGTTTAAACGACTCGACAGGATCCTGGGAGGTTGTCTCTGTGTACTGTTGCTGAGTTGCGGTCTGGCAGGTGCGTACGACTATCCTTTTGCCGACCCATATGTCGCGACGGTGGTCGGCACACCTACGGAATACATGGAAGTGTTGCCTGCAGAGGTGCCGGTCAAGTTTGATACCCTCCAGATGTTCCCCGAGCGTGACGTGCCGGGCATCCTCTGGAACCTCGATGAGCTGCGTTATTCCTACATCCGTCAAAAGGACCCGGCACCGCTGATTTTTTTGATCGCCGGGACCGGTGCAGGGTTCAACAGCCCGAAGATGCAGCTGATGCAGAAGGCTTTCTACCGGGCCGGCTACCATGTCATCTCGATCTCTTCGCCGACACACCCGAATTTCATTGTTGCTGCCTCGACCAGCGGTGTGCCGGGACATCTCGAAGAGGACTCGGCCGACCTCTACAAGGTCATGCAGGCGATCTGGCAGAAGCATCAGAAGAAGATGGAGGTGACCGAGTTCTACCTGACCGGCTACAGCCTCGGGGCCGCCCAGTCGGCGTTTATCGCCAGGCTCGACGAGCAGGAACAAGCCTTCAACTTCCGCAAGGTTTTGCTGATCAACCCGCCGGTGAGCCTGTACAACTCGGTGCTGATCCTCGACGAGATGCTGGAGCACAACATCCCCGGTGGTCTGGACAACTTCAAAGCCTTTTACCAGCGGATCGTCAACGCCTTCGCCGATGTCTATGCCCACGGTGAGGATGTCCAGTTCAACAACGATTTCCTTTACCGTGCATACGAGTACCGTAAGCCTTCGAGCGATGAGCCCCTGGCCGCCCTGATCGGCACGTCATTCCGGATCTCGTCGGAGAACATGGCGTTCACCACCGACGTGCTCACCAAGGCCGGTTACGTGGTGCCGAAGAATCTCGTGCTGCGTCGGCATGACAACGTCCGGGATTATGCCAAGGTTTTGTCGAGACTGTCCTTCCTCGATTATTTTCGCGGGATCTTTGTCCCGCACTTCCAGGCCCAGGATCCGAGCGTGACCGAAGCGCAGCTGATCAAGACCTTGAGCCTGCGCTCACTGGACGAGTACCTGCGCAACTCGGCGAAGTTCGGCCTGATCGGCAATGAAGATGACCTGATCCTGCTGCCTGGCGAGATCGATTACCTGCGCGACCTGTTCGGTAGCCGGGCGACGATCTTCCCGCATGGCGGGCACTGCGGCAACATGGCCTACCCGGACAACGTGTCCGCCATGGTCAGCTTTTTTGCCGATGCAAAGAATTAAGGGAGGGAAGACACATGCATAAATCCATTGAGCATAAAGTGCGGATATTGACGATTGCCCTGGCTGCGCTGGCGCTACTGTTTGCCTCAGGCTGCAGCGTGACACCGAAGGTTGATCCGGACATCGCCTACGAACCGCCGAAGCACAAGGCCGAAGACTATATCAAAGAAACCGTGGTTTACGCTGCCGATGTCTATGACCCCTGGGAAGGATTCAACCGGCGGGCCTACACCTTCAACTACTACTTTGACAAATTCATTTATTTGCCGATCGTCAACACCTACGAGTTCATCACCCCCAACTACGTCGAAAAGAGGGTGTCGAACTTCGTTGACAATGTCTTTGAATTCAATAATTTCACTAACAACCTGCTGCAGCTGAAACTGAAGCGGACCGGGATTACCCTGGCCCGTTTCCTGGTCAATACAACCCTCGGCATCGCCGGTTTGTGGGATCCGGCCACCGGTTGGGGACTGCCGCGCCAGACCGAAGACTTTGGCCAGACGCTCGGCCACTACGGAGTTGGCGACGGCCCGTATATCGTCCTGCCGATCTTCGGCCCGTCGAACCTGCGTGACACCACCGGACTGGTGACCGATGCCGTGGCCTTTTCCGTGGCCGGGCCGCCGGCATGGGTGGATGACGATACGACGACCCTGGTCTTTAACGGCGTGGCCGCGGTTGACAAGCGTCACCGGCAGTCGTTCCGCTACTACCGCAGCGGTTCGCCGTTCGAGTACGACATGATTCGCATGCTCTACAAATCTAAACGGGAGATCGAGATCGCCAAATAACATTTAATGCCTTCTTGATGGATTCTTCTCCGGGTTTTGTGGTATAGTTAATTTACCTCAAACGCAAAAAGAGGTCCTGCAAATGCAAAGGAGGAAGACTTATGCCAGTCTCTGAACCACCGGGCCATTTAGGGGAAGTCTCATCGAACTGAAAGCACCTAAAATCCGGATCGCAGCACTCGGGTGATCCGCCAAAGCTTCCCACGACGGGAAGCATCGCAGAAACAATTGATAGCAAAGCGCCCCGAGAATCCTCGGGGCGCTTTAATGTTATCTGTCGGTTGTTTTTCTCTTCGGCAGGACTCTCGCCGATCATTTGCGGGCGGCTCCCTCCCTGTCAACGACTTCTTGGTGATGGGCGCGGTGTTGGGCGCGGTGGCCGTGCTCCCGGAGGCCTCCCGCCAGGAGGGCGACCAATGCCCGGTGGTCTGCCGCCCGGTGGCGGCCGGTACCCCGGCGGCCGCTGTCCCGGTGGTGGCCGGTAACCCGGAGGTGGCCGGTAACCCGGAGGTGGCCGGTAACCCGGAGGTGGCCGATGATGAGGAGGGGGCGGCCTGTGGTCGACATAAACAGTCCTGTGCCCCCATCCGGGGTAGGGGTCGTAGTAGCTGCCGTAAACCACCGTTGAGGATGAGTAGCCGCCCGAACCGCCACATCCTGACAGCAATAACAACGAGACGAGTACGGCACCGATCAGCAGGAATCTTCTATATCTCATAATGCACCCTCCTGCTCAGGGGCCGGCGCCGTCCAACTCTGGATAATCACCCGCGCACCGGACGGGTCAACCAGTAATGCCACGCTGCCACCACTTGCCGTCGGGCGGGGTGCGACGCGAATTTCTCCACCTAGCTGTTCTGCCTTTTTCGCAATCGCCTCTGTATTTGTGACGCGCACGACCGGTACCCAGCGCATCTCGAGTTCAGCATCATCAATGAAGCGAATCCCTGCTCGCCACTGATCTTCGCTGGTCAAGACCAGGTAATCACTCGCATCTCCTTCAAAATCATAGCCGGCGAGCTTCTGGTAAAAAGCCAGCGAAGCTTCGGCGTTATTGCTCCAGAGCTCGTGCCACAGCCAGGATCCCATGGCCGGTTCTTCATCTTCAGGGTCACCGTCCCTGGCATGCAGCAGCACCAGCTGCGCCCCCTGCGGATCTCTGACCAGGGCCCCTCTGCCGCGGTTCAGCAGCTCCAACGGCCCCTCGTTGACGGTTCCCCCTTCAGCGATGAGTAGCTCGACAGCTTGATCAACGTCGTCAACGGAAAGTGTGCAGAGCCACCGGGCCGCGCTTGGATTGTCAGGGTCTGCTTTGAGTTCGACCATGCCACCGATATTTCGTCCGTCGTTCTGGACCACCGTATAGCGGCCCAGTTGCGCAAAAGTCCAGCCGAACAGCTGGCCGTAGAATTCCCTGGCCGTCTCCACATCATTGGTCAACAGGTCATTCCAGACGAATTTCCCCTGGTGATGTATCCCGGTGGGTGAGTCGGTGACCGGGGTCAATACCAGGCTGGATGATTTTTTCCCGGCTGCACAGCCAGTTAGCAAGAGCAGAATCATTACCAATCCAACGGTCATGAAACGGCCTAGTCGGGACAGGTCCTGCACTTCGGTAACAACTGAACTCCTGTCTGGGGTGGTTCGCTCCGTCATGAGAGCAATCTCCTTATGTAGGGGGCTGACGGTTTCTCGCAATCCATTATTGATGAGTCATCAATCAAATCACAGTTAAGGTTTATAACAAAACGGGTATCTGTGCAAATTTTATGGGGCATTAAATAAGAGGCTGCCCTATCGACTAAGGCTGGGCATGGACTTTAATATGCAGGTTGCTGTATGGTATCAAAGTTGACTCTTAAAGTTATCTATGTTGGCAGAAGGTTTGTCCTGCGGTCTAATTCCTCATATGGTATGGGCCTTCAGGTGTAACACGAATAAATCAGAGTCGAGGTTGATATGAATATCACCCAGATGAAGCAGGTGCTCGCAGAAATCCTGACGAAAACCGACCTGACGCCCTGCGTGGTCGGGCATCGTGGCGTCGGCAAGAGCGCCGGTATCGTGCAGGTCTGCCGGGAAATCGGCCGTGACTATGTCGCCCTGCGGCTTGGGCAGATGGAGGTCGGCGACCTGGTCGGCATCCCGTATCGCGAGGACAAGGTCATGCACTGGTCAAGGCCATCCTGGTGGCCGGCCGATGATGCCACTGAGACGATCGTGCACTGTGATGAGCTGAACCGGGCGCAGCAGGAAGACACCCTGCAAGCGATCTTCCAGTTCGTTGAGCCGCCGGTCGAAAACCAGCAGCGTCGCCTGCACACTCACACCTTGCACCAAAAACATAAAGTGGTCGTATCGATCAACCCGCCGGACGGCAGTTACCAGGTGGCAACTCTGGACCGTGCCCTGTTGGATCGGATGGTCATGATCTACGTCGAAACCGATTACAACTGCTGGGCCCGCTATGCGAAGGAGCAGGAGTTTGATGAAGGGGTCCAGCAATTCCTTGCCGTGTATCCGAACCTGCTCGCCAAGCCAGGCTCGCCGCTCGACATGCAGGTTGAGCCGACCGAGCGGGCCTGGGAGATGGTCAGCACCCTGCGCCGCTCCTGCCGTTTTCCGGTCGACCTGGAGATGGAGATTTATGCCGGCATCGTCGGCCAGGAGGCTGCGGTCAGTTTCCTGCGCTGGGCCAACGAGCAGAAAGAGCGGCCGGTGACCGCCCGCCAGCTGCTTGACAACTGGCCGGATGTTGCAGATTTGGTCCGCTGCCAGCGTGATGACCTGCAGGCGGTGACCCTCAACGACGTCGTGACGACGCTCGATGTCGACCCGGTTGTGTCCCTTGAGCAGGAGCAGAACCTGGTCGCCTATATCGGTTCGTTGCCGCGTGATCTGCGCTTCGGCCTGGTCAAGGCGCTCGTCAAGATCCCCAAAGTTGCTGAAATCCTGTGCAAGGACGACTATGATGATGTCGTCCTGGAGGCGATTGAGGCGATCAGCCGGGAAGCATCTTAAGGGCAGGGCTAAAGGCGGGGACTGGGGGCTGGGGGCTGGAGGCTGGAGACCGGAAGCCAAAAGTAAATGTTAAATGCTAAAAATTGGAGGCTGGGTCTTAAAGCGGAACCGCGAGGCGAGAGGCGCGAAGCGGGATAAAGAGCTGTTCGCACCTCTCACTTCGCACCTCAAAATTTATGATATCTGCAGAAATTCTGGAATTCCCCAAACGAATAGAAACAGCCGAGGATCCGCAGCGGGCTTTGGAAAATGCGGTGGTTCGCCTGCTCAAAAGCAAGCCTTTTTACGGCCACCTGCTGCTCGGGTTTCGTCGTCGCCTGGCTGCCGGGAATCACGCGATCGGTGTCACGGTGGTCAATGGCACCCCGACCCTCAACGTCGACCCTCTGCAATTCTCAGATTTACACTCTCTTGAGCAGCAGGCGCTGCTGGAACATGTTATCAAGCACCTGCTGCACCTGCATCCCGTGCGCGGACGCTGTCATCATCATTTGACCTGGGATGTTGCAACCGACCTGGCGATCAACCCCTCTATAGACAATATGCCGCTTCAAGCGCCGCAACCTGTTGCGTTCAGACTGGAGACGGGGCTGGCCGCGGAAGAGTACGCCCGGTTTCTGAAAAATGATTTCGATCTTGGCACCCTGGAAGGTGAGGGGATCGGTGACCTTGACCAGAGTCAGGGTGGACAGAGCGGCCAAGGGGTGCAGGAGAAACTGGACGAGCAGACCAGCCCGCGTCCTGTTGACGACCACCGGATCTGGAGCGAAGCCGACGCCACACCGGAATGTCTCGCTGAACAGGCGGTGCGCGAAATGGTTCGAGAGGCCCATCGCAAGGCGCATGGTGAAGTCCCGGAAGATGTCAGCGAACTGGTCGATGGCTGGCTGGCGCCGCCGATGATTCCCTGGCAGCAAGTGCTGCGCCAGTTTATCGGCACCGCCGGGCGTATCGGCCGGCAAAGTACCTGGCAGCGTCAGCACCGGCGTTTCCAGCATGACACGCCCGGCACCAGGAAGCGTCGCCAGCTGAACCTGCTGGTGGCAATCGATGTCAGCGAGTCGACCGACGAAGGGCCGCTACGTGAGGCTTTTGCCCGTGAGTTGCTGCAGATCGCCCGGGGGCGTGACAGTCACATCACGGTGCTTTATGCTCACAGCCGCATCCGCCGGATCGACACCTACCGCAGCAGCCAGGTGGTTGCCGAGGTTGTCCACGGTGGTGGTTTCACAGACCTGCGACCGGTTTTCGACTATGCCAAACAGATGCACCCGCTGCCGGCTGCGATCATCTACCTGACCGACGGCTATGGCCCTGCTCCCCAGGAGATGGAGTTCCCGACCCTCTGGGTGCTGACGCCGGACGGGCAGAAGCCGGTTGAGTGGGGGGTGGAGCTACGACTCGGTGCCGAGCCGTAACCGGACGAGTGCCGCGGGACGAAACGAACATTCTGAATACTGGATACCGACCTTAAAACGAGGCAAAGATGGACCAAGCGAAGCCGATGACCGAGGAGTCGGTCAAGAAGATACTGGAAGCGGCCGGGGCGCGGGTTATGTCGCGCGGTGGCCGCACGGACAATTACAGTGCCCCGCGGGAGTTTTCTTTCGAGGTCAAGGGTGTTTTTAAAAATGGCTTGATGCTGCATGTTGTCGCCAGACAATACGATTACCGTGACCCATGGGAAGCGACCGGCCGCGTCAACGAGATGGTCGATGTCGCCCTGCTGCGCGACGGGACCTTCTCGAAGCTGCCAAAAGGTTATGACTGGTTTCAGGGCAAGGACGAAGAGACCGGGATTGACGAGACCGGGCTGCAGGAGATCGTTGATTGCGTCAAAAGCCTGAATCCGAAGCTGTTCAAGTTACAGCAACTGACCGGGGACCTCTGAACATTAACGGCCTACTCTCCGCAAAGTAACCCTGCTATATAGGAATGGCCCATCCATGCTGGACGGGCCATTACGGCTGCTGACAAAGTTCAGCCTGACTTCATAATTAATAGATCAACAGATTCACCATCTGTTGGCCTTGTGCATGTTCTAAAAAACAAAAACCGGCGGGTTCGCCCGACAGCAGATTAACCCTCCGTTGCCCTAGGTTGCATAGCAAATCCACCTGCCAGCTAAAAAAATAAAAAACGCCCCACCCCACGGAGGTTGGGGTGGAGCAGGACACATCACTCTATCCTATGAGAGGGCCATGAGTCAGGGTGGCATGTAAACGTTTAAGCGTTTTTCTATAGCTAACAGACGCCTGGTCGTTCATGAATTATTGTTCGCATAGCCAGTAAAAACCGAATTCCGGAATCACCAAACTGTTTTTGAAAATGTCCGGACTTTCACCGCGATACAAATCTACCGGGAAGCGATATTGTGTCCCCCAGATCCCCAGGTCTTCGAGGTTCAGGTGCTGTGGTTTGTCGCTGAAGTTGGCCACGACCAGGACATGTTTAGATTGCTTTTGCAAATGGTAACGACCGAACACAAACAGGTGCGGGTTCTCGACTTCGAGCAGTTCGCGGTTGTTGAAATCAGCGAATACGTCGATTTCCTTACGCACCGCAATCATTCTTTTTAAGGCACTGAAAATTTCATACTCGATCGTTCCAGGAGTGTTCCTGCGTTCCGCCTTATCCCAGTCGATAGAAGGTCGATGGACCCAACGCGTGTCCCCTTTTTTATAAGGATCGTCTCGGTAGGAATCATCATTCAGCGTGCCAAGTTCATCCCCGTAGTAAAGCAGCGGGATGCCGCCGAATGACAGAATCATGCCGTGTAGCAGCAGAATTAGCTTGATCGAATCGTCGATGGCTTGGTTGTCGCCGCTTTCAAGTGCATGCTCCAACCCAACCAGTGATGCGAGAGAGCCGGAAATGCGTGTGTCACCGGTCTTGGTGTTCTGTCCGAATGGGAGTCCCCGGGCGTGGGAGTGGTCAAATTTGCCGGTGAAGTAATCGACCAGAAATCTCCGGTGTCGGGCCGGTTCGTAGTCGCAGAGCAGGATGTCCCGGTCGTCAAAACCGAGCCCGATATCATCGTGACAGCGTACGTAATTGAGCCAGGTAGCCCTTTCCAGTTTGACCGGCAGGCTTTTGATCCCCTGGTTCAGCAGACGGGCATTCTTGGTCGCCACCGCGTCCCAGAGTAGTGCCATGAAGGTTGCATTGTAGGCGATCTCACATTCCTTGGCGATAACCGCGTCTTCGCCAAAATACTTGATCATCTCCACAGGTGCGACGATCGCTTCGGCGATGAAAACCACGCCCGGTGCGCTGACCTGGCAGCAATCTTTGAGGAGTTGCAGGATCAGGTGGGCCTCACGTTCATTCTGACAGGTGCTACCGATTTTTTTCCACAGAAACGCCACAGCATCGAGCCGCAGGATGTCGGCGCCCTGGTTGGCCCAGAAGAGGATGATGTCGAGCATCTCGATAAATACCGCGGGGTTGCTGTAGTTCAGATCCCACTGGTAATCGTTGAAGACGGTCATTACCCAGCGGCCCATCTCCTCGTCCCAGGTGAAGTTGCCGGGAGCGGTCTCTGGGAAGATCTCCGGCATGCTCTGCTCAAACATGTCTGGCACGTTGCGGTTTTCAAACGTGTAGTAGTAATCGAGGTACTTCTGCTCGCCGGCCCTGGCGTGGGTTGCCCAGTCGTGTTTGTTGGAGGTGTGGTTGACTACCACATCAAGCACCAGCAGGATGTCGCGTTTGTGCATCTCATCAGCCAGTTTCCGGACATCCTCCATTGTGCCGACCTCCGGGCTGATCTCACGAAAATCACTGACCGCGTAACCGCCGTCGCTGCTCCCTTCCGGACAGCGCAAGATCGGCATCACATGCACCAGGTTGATGCCCAGTTCCTGGAAATAGTGCAACCGCTTTTGCAGCCCCTGCAGAGTGTCGGCAAAACCTTTGCAGTAAAGGGCCATGCCGACCCATTGTTGACTGAGAAACCAGTTGTAATCCTTTTCCCGCTCCAGATCGAGTTGACGAAGTTTTTCCGGGCGTTTGATATATTGCTGAGCCATGGTTTCGACCAACTTCTGCGCCTGATTGTCGAAATCGTCACGGTCGCCGTAGAGTCGTTGAAACAGCGAGTGAATGCCGTAAAAGTTGGCTCCCAGGCGGGTGTAGAAATGCCTCAGGTCCTGCTCCGAAATCTCCGGTTTGATACGGTTGAGAATGTCATTCAGAAGCGTGTGAGAAATCTGTTCGTACATAAAATACCTTAAAATCAGTTGTTGAGGTTCTGGGCCGTGTTGCTCAGTCACTATTGACAGAAAGAAACCTTATAAAGTCCTGATAGAAGTCTGTGTCAGTGGTTGTTGCACCACGTATGCCAATCACTTTACTTGCTAACTTTTGTGCCTTTGCAAGTGTGGTCGAGATCGGCCATCCTGCTCGCAAACCGTGAATATATACCGCGCTGAAGGCATCACCGGCGCCCACAGTATCGACCAAATGTTCAGCTTTTTCTGGCCGCCGAGAATGAAATTCGCCATCATTGGTTCTGATCAGGGCGCCTTGTTCGCCACGTGTGACAATCAGTTGTTCCAGCCCGCAAGTTGTCTGCAGCTCTGCCATCTGCTGTTGGATATCGGTTGCCGACGTCCCGAGCAGCCGCAGCTCCTCTTGATTCATTTTTACCCAATCGGCATTTTTTAGCCACTCGAAGACTTCATCCCGCTGCCACCAGGGGGGCCTCAGGTTAACATCGAAAAAAATTCTTAAATTCCTGTTGCGACTGATCTTGCTCAATGTGTCACGGGCGCTCAGGTTGCGCAGGCACAGGGTCCCATGATACAGGATTCCGGCCATAGTTGTTTCGCCCATTTGCTCCGCAGAGATAAAATCGTAGGCACTATCTGTAACGATGTCGTAACTTGGTTCCCCGTCGGTGATCGTCACTTCAACCCGGCCAGTCGGGTGGACCTCATCGATCTGAATGTCTGCGGTACTCATCCCCCAGTCGCCCATCGCCTGCAGAATCCGATCGCCACCCTCATCGGTTCCGATCCGTGAAATGAACCGGGGTTGATCGCCGAGAGCCTGCAGGTGCCAGGCGACATTGAATGGCGCGCCGCCGAGAACCTTTGCCCCAGTCGGAAAGCAGTCGAACAGCACTTCACCAAAAATGTAGAGTTGTTCCCGATTCTTCATAACTCTGTCAGTTTCTCTCCAATCTCGGGGTAATAATACGCAATACCTTGCAAAACCCCGGCGCTGTAATTCCCGCCCAGAGGAAAGTTGTCCTGTTGCGCCAGAAAGAGGCTTTCTGTGTTACCGTTTTGCTCGGCCAGCTGCTGTGCCTGTTGTTTGATCTGCGGCTCAGCGTTGGCGACCAGAATCGATCGGATTGAACTGCCCAGCACCGGCAAATCGTTGCCACTGTCACCGGCAAAGATGACCTCCTGCGGTCCGTATCCCAAGTGCCTTTGCAGGAATTCGATGCCGTGCAATTTGGTTGCGTTGCGCGGCAGCACATCGAGCAGGCCGATTTGTTGCGGCTCGTCGATACTCCAGATCAAACTGGCGGCCACGCCCAGTTGAGTCAATTGCAGGTCGACCTGCTGAAGGATCTTGTCATGATCTGCGGCCAGTGACAGGTAATAGCTTAACTTGAAGTTGTTTTGCTTGCTCTGTTCCTGCAGGGTCAATTCTGTAAACCTGCTGAGTGCATGCTGCAATTGGTCATGACTTCTCCCCTTCCAGTCGCCGGCGATCTGCTTTTGCCAGGCGTGTATTTCAGTCCATTCTGCCTCTGCCCGGCAGTAGATTTTTGTGCCGACATCAGTAATCGCATAGTCTGGTTTGGGCAGCTGGTAGTCAGCAATCGCCTGCTCAACTAATAGGAGATGCCGCCCGGACACGTAAACCAACTTGATCAGAGGTAATCCGCAAAGTTGTCGGAAGTGTTCACGGGCCTGCGGGTGTTCCGGTTGGCGCCCGTTGGGGATAATCGTTCGGTCCATGTCGGTACAAAGGAGTAACCTATGCGTCATCGTTCTGTCCGGTTTGCCGTGGATCTTTGCAGTTGCCGAAGAAATCGTAAAAATCGAGCGCTTCGAGTATCCCAGCGGCATTCGGCCGCCGGGAAAAGTAGATTCGCTCAATATCGATCAGCTGCGAGAGCTCTTCGTGATGACGGTTGGCAACCACCGCTGCCAGAGTGTTGCCGCGCATCATATCCTCGTCGGCCCCTGAGCCGCCAGCGACAAGGACCGCTTCCAGCGGGATGTGCAATTGCTCGACGACATAGCGTAAGGCCATCCCTTTGGAGGCGCGCAGCGGCAGGATATCGAGAAACTGTCCAAACGCAGTCTGCACAAAAACGGCTTGCTCTTCACGGTGCAGCAACTGTTTGATCTCTTCAACATCGGCCTGTTCCGGGTCGATATAATAACTCAGTTTGAAGCGGCTCTGCTCGATGTTGGGTTGTGCCTTCAGGCCAGGAAAGTCGGTCAGCAGCTTCTTTACGATCCGCGGCGTCCAATGATAATCGATATGCCTGGCCCAGGCCGTGTCGGCGGTCAGCTCGGGGGCTCGATAGATCTCGGTGCCGCTGCTGCTGATCAGCACATCCGGCTCCGGGATGTGGTGTTTTTTCATCAGTTTCAATGCCGAATCGAGTCGCCGACCGGTGGCAATGATAAAAAAACTGCTTTTGCGCTTTTGTCGGAGGAGTCCAACCAGTTCGTTAAGGGAGCGATCGTCACCGATCAGGTTCTGATCGAGATCGCTGACAATTGCCCGATCGCGATACAGACCGGTCCGACGCCGGACCGGTTGGCGCAGCAACTGCTCTGAACGTTCGGCGACCGGTTTGATGATTTTAAAATAGCGCTTTGCGTGCGCCTCCCAGGAATAGTTTTTTTGTACTCCGCGCAACCCCTGGGCAGAACATTGCTGCCACAAATCTTTATCGTCAAACAGTTTTAACAGTGCAGCTGTGATGGTTGCCGGTTCCAGGGGATCGATCAGAAAGCCGTTTTTGCAGTTGTTAATGATATCCTTTGGTCCACCATCTTCTGTGGCGACAATCGGCAATCCGCAGGCGGCCGCTTCAATCAGGGTTAAGCCAAAGGGTTCCGTGAGCGCCGGGTTAACGAAGACGCCCCCGGAGGCCGCTGCGATCCGATAAATCATCGCGACCTGATCGCGTTGATGATGTTTTGGCAGGGTCACTTTGCCATAAAGATCGTAGCGGTCGATCGTGACCAGCAGTTCCAGGTAGACCTCTTGCGCGCCCT
>JAFDBW010000211.1 GCA_019313105.1 Deltaproteobacteria bacterium
AGATGAAGATGGTCAAGCTGGTCCTGCAAACCCGGACGCCGCAGTTCGGACCTCTGCGTTATTCCGAACAGGGGTTGGTGCTGGAGGCCTTTCTGCCGATTTTTTCACCGGAAGCCAATGATCTGGAAAAGGTTCCGGTCGCCGTGTTGCTCCTGACCCAGCTGGCGGGAGAGCGAATCAAGGCCCTGAGTGGCAATCGGCTGCTAGAAAAAGGCGAGCGGGCCCACTTGCTGCAGAAGGTCGCCGCCGGTTACCAGGAAGTGGTCCCGTGGTTACCCGGCCAGCTTCAGGATATCAGCACGCCACTGGACCTTGACCGGAATGACCAATTGCCGTTCGCAGTCCGGCCAGCTCTTAACCGGGAAGGCCAGGCCTACTCCCTGGGTCGTCGTGTGGTCGGTCCGAACTGGTGGGTCGTTGTCGAGGCGGATTACGAGATATCCCGTGAAAGTTTGCGTAGTCAGCAAAGAGCCATGATAAGCATCGCAACATTGCTCGTCGTGGTGTTCGGGGTCGCCTTCGGTGGCTTCTGGGCGCTGCTGGTCAGCCACCAGCAACGCAGGGGTGCAAAGCACTTTGAAACCTTGGCACAGGAGATCGAAAAACAGCGACAACTGCTTGACCAGATCAACAACACGATTTCCGATTACATCGTGCTGGAAGATCTGCGAGGACGCTACCTCTATGTGAACCCGGCGTTTGCCGATGCCATGGGTCGAGAGCCCGCGGACATGATCGGACTCGACTGTGAAGCCGTCTTCGGTTACGACACGGCACGTCGCCTGAAACATTCGGACCAGCAGGTTCTGACCAGCGGCGAGCCGGTCACCTTGAACGAGCGGGTCACCTTTCAGTCGCGGCCGTATCATCTGCAGATATCGAAGTCGGGGCTTAAAGACGCGCATGGCAAAATTATCGGGATTGTCTCGGTCATCCGTGATGTGACCGAGATCGTTGAAGTGCAGGAGCGCCAGGAGCAGGCCACGGCGAAAACCCTGGAAGCTTTGGTCAGGGCGATCGAATTGACCGATCCCTACTTGGCCGGGCATTCGCGCTTGATGGGCAGGCTCGGTGTCGAAGTTGCCAAGGCCATGAACGCCAGCGATATCGATGTTGCCACCGTTGGCACAGCCGCCAACCTGTCCCAGATCGGCAAGCTGTTTGTCGATCGTGAGCTGTTGTCCAAGGCTGAAGCTTTGACCACGGATGAAAAGACGAAGATGGAACAGCACGTCGAGTATGCGGCCAAGATTCTCAAGGACACAGACTTCGGTCTGCCCGTGTACGAGGCTGTCTGCCAGATGAACGAGACCCTTGATGGCAAGGGCTATCCGCAAGGCTTGCAGGGCGATGAGATCACCTTGCCGGCACGCATCCTCGGGGTTGCCAACAGCTTCTGCGCCATGGTGGAGCCGCGCGCCTATCGCGCTGCCCGTCCAATCGATGAGGTCCTGGCGATCCTGGAATCAGATGACGGCGCCTACGATCAACGGATTGTTGCGGCGCTCAAGGCGGTCGTGAATTCGGCTGTCGGCGAAGAACTGCTCGCCAAGCCAAGCTGATGCCTGATCCCGAAAATTTTATTTCTTCAAAGGTCAGCAACTCCCGCTGTTTGCCGTGAAGTCTTTTGCTTGTCGTTGAATTTGCAGTGTAATGAATCCAGTGTCCAGTATGATAAAAAATGGCATCAGGAATTCAGCATCATTCGCACAGTGAACGGCTTTTCTTCTGTATCCTGAATCCAGGATTCCTGAGGTGCGGCAGACTTTTTCACTGATGGAGATTTACCTGAAGGCTGTAAATGGATTATATTGATAACGTATACGAATGCTTTGCTCCGGAGTTTATATGAACAACTTTGATCAGGCTGTGCGCGAGGTGCTTGGCGCTGGTCTTGAGAGTGCCGTGGTCCAGACCATCCAGGTCAATCTTGGCCTGGTGTGTAATCTAAGCTGTCGACACTGCCACGTGGAAGCCTCTCCACATCGTAACGAAAGCATGACCTGGGAAACCATGCAGAGCCTCCTGCGCTTAACCGAAGCGTTGCCCGAGGCCCGTGTTGACCTGACCGGTGGGGCTCCAGAACTCAATCCCAACTTCAGGCCTCTGCTCGATGCCCTGATTGAACAGGGGCACCAGGTCCAGGTCCGGACCAACCTGACGGTCTTTTTCGAAGCCGGACAGGGCGATACACCCGAGTTCCTGGCGGACCGTGGTGTCCACCTGGTCGCGTCATTGCCCTGCTATCTGGACGATAACGTCGACAAACAGAGGGGCGGCGGGGTGTACAAGCGCAGCGTCGCCGCATTGCGCCGGCTGAATTCACTCGGCTACGGGCGTCAGCCAAGACTACCCCTGAACCTGGTTTACAACCCCGGCGGGGCTTTTCTCCCCCCTGACCAGGCGACTCTGGAGGATGCTTACCGAAGGGAACTCAGGGAACGCTTCGATGTCGAATTCACCAGGCTTCTGACCATTACCAATATGCCGATGGGGCGCTTCCTGAGTGACCTGCATCGGGATGGCCAGGCCGAGGATTACAAACACCTCCTGGAGGACAGTTTCAACCAGTCAACCATCGATGGTCTGATGTGCCGTCACCAGATCTGTATTGCATGGGACGGGACTCTTTCCGATTGTGATTTCAACAGCGCCCTGGGCCTGTCCCTTGCCGGTAATCTACCGCGCCATATTGACCAACTTGATCCCTCAGCCCTTGAGGGTCGGCCAATTGTTACGGGAGAGCACTGCTTCGGCTGTACGGCCGGTTGCGGCTCCTCGTGCGGTGGCGCTCTGGTTGCCTGATGCTGACTACTCAGCGGTCTGCTTCAGTGACAAACCCCACACGGAAACGGTTCATAAATATAGGTTCCCCATCTTCTTGACTCGTAATGACCTCACTCTTCGTTACCAAGACTGTAAAAACTCAGATTGGCAGAAATGAAAAATCTTTACTGACCCTGACAAAATGCGAAAGCCTTACTCCCCCTGCAATACGCAAAAAGCCCCCGATCCGAAGTATTGAGGGCTTTCGTGTTTATAAATTAGTGCCCTATGGGATATTGGCCAATGAGTTCGTAATAAGCGGCGTGTCGCCTGCCGAGGCGCAGAATAGACGACTTCACCGGCCGCCTGATTGAGTGTGGTTAGCTGGGCTTAGTCGCACTGTAGAGAGCCATTGTTCCAAAGATAGTATCGAAAGTTTGCCGCTGTGACACTTCAATAAACCCGGCTTGCTCAAAGTGTGTGGAGATTTTGCCCGATACGTTATCCTGCGTGTTTTTGAAACCGCCAAACAGTTGTTCTAACAGAAACACACAACGCATGACGATATTGGTGGCGGGACCCCAGTCCGCGACATGCAACTCTGCAACCGGCTTGAGAACTCGTAACAACTCTTGCGTCGTACTTTCCTTTTCCTCCCAAGACAGATGATGAAAGAACAGGCTGGACATGACACGATCAAACTGCTCGGCCTGATAAGGCAGGTTGAAAGACAATGCGCGGTCAAATTGCACCGAGACGTTGGCTTGTTGTGCCTTATGTATCGCGAGGGATAAAATAGGCGGATCAGCATCAACTCCTATTACCGTGGCGTGTGGCTGGTATTGTTTGATCCAGATAGCCAGGGTTCCTGTTCCGGATGCCAGGTCAAGCACTTGTTGACCTGGCTCTGGGCCGGCCTGCTTGATAAGGGCCTGCTTGAAAATGCGCTCTCGAATCGTGGCTCCAGCGATCACATCATAATACGGGGTTAGCCAGTGAAAGAGTAGCGCTGGTATGTATTTCGGTTCAGACGGTTGCGGCATCACGACTCCTGTTTTGCCCCAGCTATCATTAATTCTACGTGCGAGTACGCTTGAAATCGACCTGTGAAGGTGTCGGTAAAAGTTTGTGCTTCAAATCCCGCGACTGACACAGCTCACTTCGCTTCCGAATGCGTGTTAATACTCTGTTTTTATCTCCTCACAATCCACGTCATCCGAACAAGAATCTTCCTGCATCTGTAAGACGAGTTCTTCGGTGGGTTCCAAGATGTTCATAGTCTGTTTCTGAGATGAACTGGCGGAGGGGAAGCGACATGATCCGTCCAGATAGTTCATGATCGCATTTCCCCCGCTGATGAGTTGAAGATGCTTTTGCTGTTCAACCAGGAGAACTGGAATATGTTTTTGGCCAAGAGATCTCATGAATGCTCTGTTGACACTGATATCGTAGTGCTCGTTGGGTATCAATGTTGTTAAAGGGAATTTCGTAACCCTGCTCACCGGATTGAAGCTGACCGTGCAGTTTGTCCCCTGCTGCATCGACTTGATCACTTTTTCACAGTGCGGACAGGATGAAGAGAAGAACAGGGCAAGCCTCGGTTTATTCTCCTCTCCCGGTAGGACCGCATAAGCCCCTTTTTCAAGATCATTGATACTGATCACGGTAGATTCAGATGTCGTCACCTTGAACTGCAAGGTCGAGAATGCAATCACAACAGAGACGAATATGGCGGCACCGGTCACGGCATGGTGCAGACCGTGCAGGAGATTAAGCAGGACTACCAGTGAAAAAACAATCAGGCAATAGGTACAGAAGGTTTCGACGACAACGTATTGAAAGGAGACCAGCACCCCCTCGGCGGCCAAACCGGCAAGCAGAAGCATGCGAACGTAGAATGGCAATTCCTTGCTTTTTTGTCCAACCCAAATACCCCAAAAGACGAACTGAAAGAAGACCAGCCCGAAAAAGTTGAAAAAAAGTGGCGGAATCGTGGTCTGGCTGTCGACAATCTCGCAGCCTCCGCTGAAGCAGATGCCATCCAGTCCGCTCTCCAGCAGGATGATCTGTGTCAGGGTGAGCAGGCTCCCTCCCAAAGCGACCAAAAGCGAAAGCTTGGTCACCTTGGGGCGCTTCTGAAACTGTTGATAGAACTCAAGCATGTTCTTGCTTCCCTCGTGCCTAAACATCACGCAAGTGACATTTACAGCAATCTACGTCGATCAACGTTAGACGTCAACATTCAGGGGGGTCTTAAATAAAATCATCAACCCACAAAGCGCAACGACTCAAATGCAGATTTATAGCTTTGTTCTGAACGTCCGATTGATGGCATTCAGTCAGACATCTTGCGAATTAACTCATATCTTTTCATGCAAGCTTTATGCATACGATCTCCAAAAGCGGACTTTTAACAAGAGCATCTGAGCCTTCTAAAAGTGCCTTGAAAAAGTGAGGAAGCCCTGAACGCCACTCAAGCTGGAGGATGCATCCGGAGCACTGTCGAATGCAATATTAGTCTTGACCCCGCGGACACAAACCCCGACATAGGCATTCGGAGCGAAAAGGTAATCAAATCCTCCGCGAGCGTATGCGCCAACACCAAACTCGGAATCACTATTGTTGCTTTTCTCGTTGGTTTCGTTGATGGGATTCTCTTCGTCTGTATCTTCAGAGTAGTCACCGAACATAACGGCCGGACCTGCTGCAAGATAAGTTCTCCAGCGATTGAAGAAGGTATGTTTGACGAAAAGACCGACGCTTAGATCGGCAAGCCATAGCGAACTGTCAATGCTGATGGCAATCTGCCCGTCGCCGCCACGAACCCTTGTGTCTTTTGAATACCATCCAAACAGGACGCTGCCGTCCAGGCCGACCTGCGTCTTTTCTCCATGAAAAGGATACTGCAAAGCCATCCCGAGATACGGCATGGTGGACAGGTCGTTGTCGCTGGTAACCGTGTCGTCGGTTGTTGCTGTCTCTGAAAAGGTCAGGTCGTCTTCCGAGAATTGAGCGACACCGACCATTGCCTGGACAAAGGTTGGAGGAGCGTCTAAAGCGAACGGCTGAGTTGGGCAGAGGCAACCGGCTAGCATGGCAACAAATAAGGCAATAAGCTTGTGATGCATCTAAGCTACCCCCGGTGAGAAATCTGAATATATAAGCCGCTGCCAATTTACATCAGTTGCTAATGGTGGTCAAAGGTGCTGGCGTCTTATTTATCCTACTACATTATTCTCCGGGACTCAGGTGAGCTGAAATGCAAAATTCTTACTGCACCTGATAAATAAAATGCCACCTGATAACGGATGGCCATGAGTGAATTTCGTAAATCAATAAGAAGCCCTATACAACCTCTCTGCGTTCAACGCCATGATAAACGTGATCATTCTTCGGGGCTCTTAGCTGGTCTTTGCCGACGACAACCCAGTCGTCAGAGTGTTTGAAACGGGTTACCCCACCATGTGTAAGGAAGACCCTAAGCGCCGGCTTGGCCATTCGACAGGAAGTCCCCTCTTTTAGTTCGACAAGAACGAGTTCTCTTTCAGCCATTATGTTAATCCATGTATGAAATGATCAAGCCGCCTTGTAACGGACAAGGTGTCATATGAAAAATTTACACTTACTGTAAACATTTAAAGTGTCTATCCATCAACAACATACGTTCATAGGTGCCGAACTATCTTCCTCTCTCACAATGGGCCGCACCGATTTGTTCGCCCGATTTTCTCTCCACTGGATTCAAGAGACCCATTAATACCTCTTAGTCGCTGAGTTAGCTTAAGCAGATGACCGCCGAAAAAAAAAGGGGTTGGATCCTCAAGCTCATCTTTGTAAAACGGCCGATAACAATAACCAATCATCTTATCTGCATGTCGTTAACGGCTACTTCTTTCCGGCTTTTCACGTCGTCTGCAGTCGGTCGCATTTTATTCTGAAATTTTTTCCGGAAATCTCTTGACAATTCTGAAAGGCTGATTATATTTAGGCCTGATTTTAGCACTCACAAGCTTAGAGTGCTAACGAGCCGAACCCGCAAGTTATCTCAACGAAAACGAGAAACTTTAAATTCAATGTTGTCTGGAAAGGAGAACAAAATCATGAACATCAGACCCCTGCATGACCGGATCATAGTTGAGCGCCTCGAAGAGGAGACCACGACAGCTGCCGGAATCATCATTCCCGACTCCGCAAAGGAGAAACCCCAGCAAGGCATCGTCAAGGCCGTTGGCAAGGGCAAGGTGACCGAAGAAGGCAAAGTAATGCCGCTTGACGTCAAGGTTGGTGACAAAGTGCTGTTCGGCAAGTATGCCGGCACTGACATCAAGCTCGATGGTAAAGAATACCTGATGATGCGTGAGGACGATGTCCTCGGCGTCGTTGAATAAGACCATTACCCGGACCGATAAGGAGGAACGATAAAAATGGCTGGTAAAGAAATCAAATTCGGGCAGGAAGCCCGTGCATCAATTCTGGAAGGGGTCAACGCCCTGGCCAATGCTGTCAAGGTCACCCTCGGCCCCAAGGGCCGCAACGTGGTTATCGAGAAAAGCTTCGG
>JAFDBW010000212.1 GCA_019313105.1 Deltaproteobacteria bacterium
CCATGCTGATCAAGTAGCGACATGGCAGGATCTTGTGCTTTTTGGTGGCGAAGATTACGAACTGCTCTTTACCGCGGCCCCTGAAAACCAAGCCGCAGCGCTGGCGCTGGGTGCCGAACTGGGTCTTCCGGTTACCCGCATCGGAGTCGTACAAGACGGCTCAGGAACTGTTTCGCTCCGGAACAGCGAGGGTGCGTTACTACCCATCCTTGTCAGGAGTTATGACCATTTTTGTCGCCCCTGAAGAGAAGCTGAGACGACATGACTGAATCATCCATGCGAATATGGACGGGAGACAGTCTCACCGATGCCGAATTTTCCGCTATCATAGAGAAATTGCGTAGCTTGCGCCAGTTCGACCTTGACCAGTACAAGGATCGTTGCGTCAAGCGTCGGATCGCCAAACGATTGCGAGCCTGCAAAGTATCGGATTTTGACTCCTACCTCAAACGCCTGGAAATCGACCGGCAAGAACTGGACACTCTCCTGGCAACCATGTCGATTCATGTGTCCCAGTTTTTCCGCAACCCGGACACCTTCCGGGTTATCGAACAGAAAATCCTGCCGGATCTTTGTCGCCGGGCACGAGCCGCCGGGCATAGCAAACTGACCCTGTGGAGCGCCGGCTGCGCCGCGGGGGAGGAGCCCTACTCTCTGGCTCTTCTGGTTGACGACCTGTCTGCTGATGACCTCGAGATCCGCGTTCTGGCGACCGACATCAGCGAACCGGTCTTGGAAACAGCCCAAACCGGCCTTTTTGACATCTCCCGCATGAAAGAAGTGCCCTCGCCTGTACTGGATAAATATTTTCGTGCGGAGGAGCAACGTTACCGCCTGATCGAACCGGTTCGGAACATGGTTGAATTTCAACCTCACAACATCATGACTGAGAGCGATTATCCTGCGGCGGAGCTGATCCTCTGTCGCAATGTCCTGATCTATTTCAGCCGACCCGAGCAGGAAAGGATCCTGCGGCGCTTTGCCGCAGCCCTGCCAGCGCATGGTGCTCTGGTCCTGGGCCGGTCGGAGACCATAACCGGCGATATTCGCCATTACTTTCAATCTGAATTCCCGATGGAGCGTATCTACCGACGCACCGAAGAGCCCATCGAACTGCTGGGTTTTGAAAATCCGGCAGCAGAGCCAGGCTCGCGCTTAATGACTACCCGGTAAGGAGCAGGATCATGCGCATTGAAATCAGCTACAAATTTATCATCGGCTTTATTATCGTTGTCGTATCTGGGATTCTCGTCAATCTCGTCGTCCCTTATATTGAAGGGATAGAGCCTGAATTCAGACAATTATTTTCGATTCTCTGCTCTTTGCTCGTCGGCCTGATTATCGGCTCGGCTTTCTCTCGTGCTTTCTCTGGGAACATCCGCCGCCTGACTTCGGCCGGAGACCGGATCCGCCAGGGAGACCTGTCCGAGGATGTCAAGGTCGGCGACAGCCACTTCCCGGACGAAATCAGTGATTTGGCCAAGGCCATGAACCAGTTCCAGGCCAGCCTGCGCAGCCTGGTCGGCGATATCCGTAACATCGCTTTCCGGGTCGCAAATTCATCACAGAGCCTCTCCGGAACGTCCCAGGAGATGTCCGCTTCTGCCCAGGAGGTCGCCAGGACTACCGACCAGATCAGCAAGGGCGCTGAGACCCAGGCTGAGATGGTCGAAGAATCAACTCGTCTGTTCAAGGAAGTGGCGATATCAATCAAGCTGGTGGCCAGTTCGGCCAAGGCGGTCGCCGACTCAGCCGACCTGACCCTGGAAACGGCACGAAGCGGCAGCGACATGGCCGGCTCCAGCCTCGACAGTATCCGCCAGGTCCTGAGCGAGGCAGAAAGCAGCGGTCAGCAGATGGTCAACTTTATTGCCCAGCTGCAGAAGATCAGCAAATTCGTCGAAGTCATTAACGGCATTGCCCAGAAGACCAATTTGCTGGCCTTGAACGCGACCATTGAAGCAGCCCGGGCAGGTGAATACGGGCACGGCTTTGCCGTGGTTGCGGAAGAGATCCGCAAACTCGCAGACTCATCAAAAACCTCGGCCGACGAAATCACCGGCCTGGTCGAATCGATCTGCAAAGAAGGAGAGCAGGTGCAGTCTTCAATGGCTCAGGTGATCGATGAAATGGAAAGTGGCCGCGAAGCGGACGATCGTACCAACCAGGCCTTTTCGGATATTACCCGGAATGCCGAAGGGACCCGATCCAAGGCCAGCAGCATCGCCGAGCTGACCGAGCAGCAAACCAGCAGCGCCGAACGAATCACCAGGGCGATCGATGAAATTGACCGGGTTGTTTCTGACAACGCGGCCGCTACCGAGCAGGTTTCGGCTGCCACCCAGGAACAGTCAGCCGCCATGGAGGAGATGGCCCAATCCGTCAAAGAACTCTCCAACATGTCCGAGTCGATGCTCCAGATAGTCAAACAGTTCAAGCTTGTCAAAGATCAAGACTAAATCCATGGCCCTGATCCTGACCTACAGCCTTGGCAATGACCTCTACGGCCTTGAGATCGATGCCATCCAGGAGATCATCGAGAACCCGGTGTTGCACTATGTTCCGCGCGCCGAGGGCGTACTCACCGGTTCTATCAATTTCCACGGCCAGATTCTCGCCGTCATTGATCTGCCGAAACTGCTCGGTTTTGCCGGGAATCAGCGTGACCATCGTCACCTGGTCCTGACTTCGGAATACAGGTCGCTGGTGTTCACAACCTGTGGTGTTGAACGGATCGTCAACCTCGAAATGGAGTTTCTCCAACCACCGCCTGATGGACATGATCGTCCCGCGGTACGTGGCATAATCGATTTTAACGAGACGACAATCAACCTGCTTGACACAGATGAAGTAACCAAACAACTTGAAGATATCTTTGCAGAATAGGAGGCAAATATGGCTCTAAGGGTGATGATTGTCGATGACGCCCTGTTCATGCGCAACATGCTCAAGGACATTTTCGTCCGTGCGGGCTACGAGATTGTCGCTGAAGCAGACAACGGTGAGGCAGCCCCGCAACTCTACCAGGACACCAAGCCCGACTTGGTGACCATGGACATCGTTATGCCCAAAAAGAGCGGTATCGAGGCCTTGCAGGAGATCATCGTCACCGATCCGCAGGCCCGCGTCGTCATGGTCAGCGCACTCGGGCAGGACGCACTGGTTCTCGAGGCCGTAGAGGCCGGAGCCAGAGACTTTATCGTCAAACCTTTCAGGGAAGACAAGGTTCTCGAAACCATCAGGCGGATTGTCGGGCAGGACTGACAGCCTCCGGGACCGACTATGGACATGTCCAAATACCGGGAGCTTTTCTTAAGCGAAGCCCGGGAACATATCAACAGCCTGAGTCAGCTGGTCGTCACTCTCGAACAGGAGCCGGGCAACCGGGAGACAATCGATGCCCTGTTCCGCGAGGCACATTCGATCAAAGGGATGGCTGCAACCATGGGCTTCAACAACACCGCCCGACTGTCGCACCATCTCGAAGACCTGCTCGACGGATTCCGCAATTCCGGCGATATCCCATCGGTAACGATCGATTACCTGCTCGAAGGCATCGACCTTCTCGACGGCCTGCTGGATGACCTGCTGGATGACCGACCGGAGCGTAACACCGAAGATTTTCTGACCAAACAGCCGGTTCCTGCCGCAGACAGGGAGAAAAAAAGCCCTGACAGATCCATAGCTGACGTCGACGACGACGAAAGCAGCAAAGCCCCTCCGGAAGAACCTGACACCTTCCAGGTCCTGATCGAACTGGAAAAAGGGATCCCGGCCGCTGCCGCTTGCGGCATACTGATCCTGCGTGAACTAGAGAAATCCGGCAAGGTGAAGGCCTCTAAGCCGGAGATGGACGAGTTACGCGAGGAGGGAGACTGCGAACAGATCCAGGCCTGGTTGACGTCCCTTGTGGAAAAAGAGCAGCTCAAGGAGACTCTGCTGAACATCAGCGGAGTAGCAAACGTCCGGTTCATAGAGGATCGCCGCAAAAATGACCGACGGCTACGTCGTGCAGTGGACCGCACGATTCGGGTGCGCACTGACCTGCTTGACCAGTTCGTCAATCTGACCGGTGAGTTGATCACACACCGCAACATGCTGAACACCGCCGGCAGCAACCGTAACTGGGATGAGCTGAACAGCGCTCTTGAGCGCGCCGGCCGGCTGATCGATGACCTGCATCACAACGTACTCCAGGTCCGCCTGATGCCATTGCAAAGTATCACGGGACGCCTGCCGCGCATCGTGCGTGACCTGAGCCGGAAGTCGGGCAAAAAGGTCAATCTGCAGTTAAATGGCACCGATGTTGGAATCGACCGCGTCATTCTTGAAGAAATCACCGACCCTCTCGTTCACCTGGTACGCAACGCCGTAGACCATGGTATCGAAGAAGAGGGGGTCGTCACCGTCTCCGCCGGCCGCGAAAAAGACCTGATTCTGATCGAAGTCGCAGATAACGGTAAAGGCATGGACCCGCAAACGTTACGTCAGAAAGCTGTTGATAGCGGCGTGGTCACCCAGGCCCAGGCTCACAGTATGAGCGACCGCGATGCCCTGATGCTGGTCTGCAGACCAGGGTTCTCAACCGCACAAGAAGTGACTGAAACTTCCGGGCGCGGCGTAGGGATGGATGTGGTCAGGGCGGCGATTCGCAACCTTGGCGGCACCTTGAACATCATTTCCGAAGTCGGCACGGGGACGCGATTCCAGATGCGGCTGCCACTCTCCATTGCTATCATCAAGATCCTTCTGGTCCGCTGTGCAGGCCGCGTTCTAGCCATTCCGATCACACGTGTGCAGAGGACCCTTGATCTGCCAACTTCAGAGATACAGACTTCCGGTCCGCACCGGCTGTTTCGTCTCGATGAAGAAGAAATCTGTCTGTATTCTCTGGCTGAGACGCTCAACCTGCCGCAAGCTGCGGCCGGCGACATCACCTGGGCGATCCTCACCGAAGTTCGCGGCCTACGGGTCGGTCTGCAGGTAGATGGCTTCCTCGGCCAGCGAGACGCCTTTATCAAACCAACCGGATTCCCCCTCAACCTGCTGACCGGGCTGAGTGGCGCAACCGTGGAAGGCGACGGCCGCGTCACCTTTGTGGTCGATCCGCAGGCCCTGCTGGAAAAGCACAAGATGGTGACAAATCTATAACGGAGTCATGATGCCATTTTTAAAGTTAAACAACGTTCAGATGGATATCCTGAAGGAGACCAGTAACATAGGCATGGGACACGCCGCGACGGCCCTGTCGCAGATGATCGGCCACCCCGTGAAGCTACGGGTTCCGCATGTCACAATTACCAAGATCAGCCAGGTCCCTGAATACCTCGGTGGGGCGGAAAAAATGATGGTCGGCATCACCTTGCAGGTCCTTGGTGATGCGCGGGGCAGCATCATGCTTCTGTTTCCCCAGGAGAGTGCCCATCGGCTCCTTTGTAACCTGACCGGTGACCAGGGTAAGGTTCTGATCATGAACGAGGTGACGATATCCGCCTTGAAAGAGGTTGGCAACATCCTTTCTTCAGCCTACCTCAGCGCGCTCGGCAGCATGCTTCACAAAACCCTGATCCCCTCGGTCCCGCTACTCGCGTACGATATGGCGGGAGCGGTCGTTGACTACGTTTTGATCGATCTGAGTAAATCCAGTGACCTGGCGATGCTCGTGGAAACCGATTTTATCGGTGAGTCATCCAGCGACCTGGCTATCAAGGGGCATTTCTTTCTGATCCCCGATCCGTCGACGCTTGATATGTTCCTCGACGCGGCCGGAGGATATCAATGAGTGAGCAAGTCAGTATTGCCGAATCCAGAATCGCTCGCGCACCGGCGGTTCTGAAAGCTTACGGGCTAGGGTCCTGCGTCGCCGTTGCTCTGTATGATCCGGAAACCAAGCTTGGCGGTATGGGCCACATGCTCCTGCCCGACCGACCGAGCAGTAGCCCTCTCGGCTCGGAGAGCAAGTACGTCGACGTCGGCATTTGTCAGATCGTTGATCAGCTGGTACGGGCCGGAGCAAAACGGGAGACGCTGGTCGCGAAAATCGCTGGCGGCGCCAATATGTTTGAAACGTCATACCAGACGCTGATCAACAGCGTCGGCGCACGCAACGCCAAAAGTGCCCGAAAGACACTCGGCACCCTGGACATTCCGATAGTGGGCGAGGAAGTCGGTGGCAATCGCGGCCGTACCGTTGAGTTTGACCTTGCCACGGGCAAAATCTTGGTTTACTGTGCCCATACTGAAAATCCCATATCCCTGTAGACACTAATTTCAAAAGGAACGGCTAATGATCAAAAGGGGCCTTTTAACCGCTCTATGCTTCGGTATCGGCTTGGCGGTCACGGTGCCTTCCGCCTGGGCAATCGCTCTCAGTGACGTCATCAACACCCTGGAGACCCCCTTCCAGCCAGGGACCGCTGACGATTACCGGATTTTTGATTATTCTGCCGCCTTTTCCCAGGAATCCAAAATCGCTTCACTTGATCGACTGCAGCGGGCCAATGGCCGCGTTGAAGTTGCCTTCGACTACCGGCCCGAACGGATCGGGCGAACCGTCCCGGCAGTCAAGTTCCACTGGCAATATGACTCTCCCACTACCCAGAGAATCGTCTCTAACGGCAAGACCATGTGGGTTTACCTGCCGGAGAACAGCCAGGTCATCCAGTCGGACATCGAGCAGATCAACAAGACCGACCAGAACGACCCGATGGCTTTTCTCACCGGTCTTGGCAACCTGTCCCGTGACTTTGCGATCGACTGGGCGACACCGGACCGGGATGCCGACGGCAACTACGTGCTGGAGATGACCCCGCACCGGGCCTCCTCGCTGATTAACAAATTGATTATTATTGTCGACCGCTATGCCGTTGAAAGTTACCAGAATCGTGGCAAAGAAGAGCCTTTTGGAGACCCGGCGATTGCCCCGCCGTCCCGTGAGAATTACGCCTCCGGGAAAAGCTCGGCATTGTCCGGCGACGATCAAGAGTCCAACGCCCTCTGGTTCCCGATCCTGTCAACTGCGGTCTACGACCCCAACGGCAACAGCACCATCATCGAATTCAGTGACCTGCGTATCAATTACGGCATCCCCGACACAACCTTTGATTTCACCATTCCGGCAGGAGTCCAGGTGGTTCGACCGACCGGCAAGGAAATGGGGTTCTGATCGTCCAGCCTCTTCTGTCCACCTGCTGCTTTTTGGCACGTTAGCCATTGAAGGAGATAAATCACCCGGAAAGCCATCCACCAGACCAACGGATGGCTTTTCTTGTTACCCTCCGGCATGATAAACCACGTGCATCGAGGGTTACGAAAAGATGATTATGAATTTTCAGCAGTTTCCCAAAGTTTCACTCGGGTTTTTCCCGACCCCGCTTGTTGAACTCCCTCGGCTGAGCAAGGCTCTCGGCGGCCCGAAAATCTTCATGAAGCGCGACGACCAGACGGGCCTGGCCCTGGGCGGCAACAAGACCAGAAAGCTTGAGTATCTGCTCGGTGATGCAATCAAACAGGAATCTGATGCGATTATTACAGCGGGTGCCGCACAATCGAATCATTGCCGCCAGACTGCTGCGGCCGCGGCGAAGCTCGGCATGGCATGCCACCTGGTCCTGGGAGGAGAAGAACCTGCCCAGCCGACCGGGAATTTGCTCCTGGACCGGATTTTCGGCAGCCACATCCACTGGGCGGGGGACCATCGCAAGGGGGAGGATATCCTTGAACTTTACGACCGATTAAAAGCCAGCGGCAAGAAACCTTACCAAGTCCCTTATGGGGGGTCGAACGAGCTTGGCGCCCTTGCTTTCGCAGAGGCCGCAAAAGAGCTCGACGAGCAGTGCCATGACCTGTCGTTTACCCATATCATTTTTGCATCCAGCTCCGGCGGCACCCATGCCGGCCTTATGTTGGGCAAACAAGCCTATGGCAAAACCCACCAGGTCGTCGGCATCAGGATCGACAAAGAGGAGACTGGCGAAATGTCTTTCGACCGGCAGGTGCTGTCCCTTGCCAATCGAGCCGCAACGCTGGCCGGATTGAACCACGAGTTCGGCGCAGAGGATATTATCCTCAACGAGCATTACCTCGGCGCGGGCTACGGCGTGATGGGCGCACTGGAAGAAGAGGCGATCGCAATCACCGCCCGGACAGAAGGGATACTGCTCGATCCCGTGTATACCGGCAGGGCCATGGGAGGACTGATCGACATGGTCAGAAGCGGAGAGCTCGACCAGGAGGATCGTGTGCTGTTCTGGCATACCGGCGGGACACCGGCTTTGTTTGCCGATTGAGGGGTTCGCCATGGCAAGACTCACAAGACAGTGCGCCTGATTGAGCCTCTCTGCCAGAGGAATACTTTTTCCCACAAGCTGTTTTGTGCTATAACTCGCCGAATCTTGGAAGAAAACCGGAGGAACAATTTTGGCTAGATACACTGTCAGCCTGGTCTGCCTAGGCTGTCCGAAAAACCTGGTCGATGCCGAGGTCATGCTCGGCCACCTACCCGTCGAGCGCTTCTCGATCATCACCGATGAGAGTGCAGCGGACATCATCATCGTCAATACCTGCGCTTTTATCCGTGACGCTCAGGAGGAATCGGTTGAAACGATCCTCGAAGTCGCCGACTACAAGAAAAACGGCCGCTGCAAGCTGCTGATCGTCAGCGGCTGTATGCCACAGCGTTACCAGAAGGAGCTGGAGAAGGAGCTGCCCGAGGTCGACTTCTTCATGGGCACCGCCGACGCGCCACGCATCGTCGAACTACTCGACAGGCACCTTGAAGGCGGGCCGCAGCAGGAGATCGGCCTGCCCGACTACCTATACGATCACACCACGCCCAGGGTGACCTCATCACCCTACTATTCGGCCTATGTCAAGATCGCCGAGTGCTGTGCCAACCATTGCTCATACTGCGTTATCCCGAGTATCCGCGGCACCCTGCGCTCGCGGACCATCGAATCGGTTGTCGCCGAGACAAAACGGCTGGTTGAAAACGGCGTCAAGGAAATCAACCTGATCGCCCAGGATGTGACGGCCTTCGGCGCCGAGCGCGGCAACGGCCCGGAGCTACCTGCTTTGCTGCGAGAACTGGTCAAGATCGAGGGCCTGGTCTGGCTGCGACTGCTGTATGCCTACCCGGACGGCATCACCGATGAGCTGCTCGACCTGATCGCCGCAGAAGAGAAGATCTGCAACTATCTCGACCTGCCGATCCAGCACATCGACGATCGGATCCTGGCGGCTATGAACCGTCGGGTCGATGAATCCGACATCCGTGCCCTGCTGCAACGCATCCGCACACGGATTCCTGAGATGACCCTGCGTACCTCGCTGATCGTCGGCTTCCCAGGCGAATCCGACGCCCAGTTTCGCAAGCTGCTGGCTTTTGTCGAGGAGGGCCACTTTGAACGGCTCGGCACGTTCCGGTATTCCCGCGAGGACGGCACGCCCGCGGCAAAGCTTGACAATCAGGTGCCGGAACGCACCAAGCAGGCGCGTGTCAAACGCCTTATGAAAGCCCAGGCGAGGGTTTCCTTGAAAAAGAACCTGGCCCTTAAAGGCCGCATCGAACCGACTCTCATAGAAGGGTACAGTGAGGAGACCGAACTGTTGCTGCGCGGTCGCAGTGTGCGCCAGGCCCCGGACGTGGATGGCCAGGTCTACATCACCTCCGGACAGGCTGACGTCGGCGAGATCGTCAATCTGAAGATCACCGACTCCTCCGAACACGATTTGATCGGCGAAATCTGCGAGAACTGACCTTGCCCTGGAATCGACCTCTGATCATAGGTATCATCCTTCTCCTGCTGGCACTGGGGTGGCTGCGCACGAACTCCGGAGACACGGAGTTGGTCCGACGCAGCCGATTGATGATGGGCACGATCGTCGAGGTTGTTGCCTCGGGGCAGGACACCGGCCAGCTCAACGTGGCGGTTGATGACGCCTTTGCCGAGATGGCAAGACTTGACCGGCTGCTCAGCAGGCATTACCAGGACAGCGACGTGAGCCGCCTGTCGCAGAGCAGCAAGGGCGGCAAGATTGCACCGGAAACCGCCGAAGTGGTTGCTCTGGGACTTGACGTGGCCAGGCGCAGCAAAGGCGCCTTCGATATGACGCTCGGCCACCTGAAGATTCTCTGGGGCATTGATCAGGAGAACCCGGTGGTTCCGACGCAGGCGGCCATTGCCGAGGCCTTGGAAGGGACAGGTTTCCAGTCCCTCAGCCTGGAAGGACTCAACCTCATCAAACAAAGCCCGCAGCTGATGGTGGACCTCGGCGGGATTGCCAAGGGCTATATCGTTGATCAGGCCGTCATGGTGCTGAAAAAACATGGTGTCACCAGTGGAGCAGTCAATGCCGGAGGCGACATGTACCTGCTCGGCCAGCACCCGGAGCACCCATGGCGAATCGGCATCCAGCACCCCCGCGAACAGGGCGGCATCCTGACAACCGTACAGGTTCGTGACAAGGCCGTGGTCACCTCCGGAGATTACTAACGCTTCTTCGAGCAGGAGGGTCAACGCTACCACCATATATTTGACCCGGAGACCGGGTCACCGGCCCGCAGCTGCCAAAGCGTCACAGTGATTACCGACAGCGTCGCCCTTGGCGATGCCCTGGCAACGGCACTCTTTGTCCTCGGCCCGCAGAAAGGGCTGGCGCTGCTGGCAGAATACCCCGGCTCGGCAGGCTTGATCGTCGCGGCCGACGGGATGCTGCACCCCAGCCCGGGCTGGGCGAACTACACGGGCTCGCCATGAAAACACCATGGCAGGTCATGACCGGAGGGGACTGGCTGGTCATCCTCACACTGCTCGGAATCTCCATTACCGGGATTGTCTTGCTGGTGGCGGCACCGACAGGCACACGCGTAGTGGTGACCTCTGGCGACCAGACCTGCTTCGTCGCCGAGCTCGACCAGTCCCACTCGGTTGACCTGGATGGCCCGCTCGGCAAAACACATCTCGTGATCGATGCAACAGGGGCCCATGTGACCAGTTCGCCCTGCCCCCGAAAAGTCTGTATCTCTATGGGACCGGTCAAGCATTCAGGAGACCTTTTAGCCTGCGTGCCAAATCGGATCATGGTTCGAATCGAGGGCCCGTCCGACGAGAACACGCCTTATGATCTGCTCAGCCGCTGATGCGGAAAAACTGGCCCGGGCACGGCGCCAGGTTTTTCTCGCACTGTTCATAGCCCTGGCCGTGAGCCTGCACATTCTCGAGTCACTCCTGCCATCTCCGGTCCCTTGGCTGCGCCTCGGACTGGCAAATATCATGACCTTGTCAGCCCTCTACCTGTATGGCGGCAGGGCGGCATGGACCGTCAGCCTGGCTCGGGTCGGAATCGGCGCGCTGCTGCTCGGCAGACTGTTCAGCCCGGGGTTCTGGCTCGCATTGACCGGCACAATCGTCGCCACTTCTGTTATGATAATCGTACACCGAATCTGCGGCCGATATTTAAGTCCCGTGGGTGTTTCCGCAATCGGTGCGGCAGGGCATGCTTTGGGACAGGTTCTGGCTGCGAGACTGCTGATCATACAACATGAGGCAATCTGGCAGATCGCCCCGCTGTTTTTGTTTTTCACTGTATTCTCTGGGGTTCTGACCGGGTGGCTGGCGACGATTCTTCTGCAAAGGCTTCGACAGCACCCGGCTTTTCAGAAGGCCGGCGTGGCCTTCGATGGACAGGCGGGCAAGGATTGACAGGAGGCGTGACCGGTCAGGACGTGCCGTGCAGCTTGTGGAACTCTAAAGACTTGCCCTGAGTTGGCCTAAAACGTCAGCGGTTACCGTGTAGACCTCCTTGCAGTACTCGCAGGTCACCGAGGCCCCGCCATCTTCCTCGATCAAGCGGTCCAGCTCATCGGCACCGAGGGTACGCAGCAGATTGAGCGCTTGCCGCTGGCTGCAGTTACAGGTAAATTTCAGTTCCGTGCTGCCGAGGATGCGGTAAGGGTAACTCTCGAGAAGCCGCTCGGCGATCGCTTCGGGTGAAAGCCCTTGGCGAAGCATCCTGGTGGTAGGCGGCAGTTTGGCGAGATGTTCGCTGAGCCGCTCGACGACCGTTTCATCGGTATCGGGCATCAACTGCAGCAGGAATCCTCCCGCGGCAACGACCTCGGCTTGTTGGCCCAGTTCGACGCCGAGCGCGACACTTGACGGAGTCTGTTCTGAGGTGGTGAAATAATACGCCAGGTCTTCGGCAATTTCACTGCTGACCAGTTGCACCATGCCGCGGTAAGGTTCCTTCAGGTCCAGGTCCTTGATGACATGCAGGAACCCGGCATGACCGATCGCTCCGGCGACATCGAAGCGGCCGTCACGGGGCGGCAGACCGGCATGCGCCACCTTGAGAGTGGCCCGGACGTGACCGAGGGCATCGGTTTCGGCCTGGATCCTCTGCAGCGGCCCGTTGCCCTCAACTGTGAGGCCGATCCGTTGCACGCCTTTAAGGAGGCTGCCCATCAGGGCGGTAGCGGTCGCCAGTCGACCCACCGCGACAGTGGCAGTCGGATCGGTCTGCTGCCGGCGACGCACTTCTTCGACCAGAAAGGTGGTTGCTGCAACACTGACACGAATGGCGCCGTCGAGAGTCAAGACACGAATCATATGGTCAGTCATGAGTAATGCTCCCCGAAACGAACAGGATATTAACCGGAAGCTGGATGCCGGTAAAAGATCATATCAGACACCGATGACCCGTGCAGAGAGAAAATCATGCTAGACAAGCTGCCATGGCTGCCCTACCTGGTGCCACCCCTGCTCGGTGCGCTGATCGGCTATGTCACCAACTACATCGCCATCCGCATGCTGTTTCGACCATTGCATCCATGGCGATTGCTCGGCATGCGCCTACCATTGACCCCCGGGATTATTCCAGCCAAGCGTGGCGAACTGGCACAGCGCATGGGCGAAATGGTCGGTTCACACCTGCTGACCGCCGACGATGTCCGTCAGGCACTGGAGAAACCGGCTTTCAATCGGGAGCTGAAAAGTACTGTCAACGACAAACTCCGCGCCTTTCTCGATCGTAACCTGGGCGCCCTCGACACACTGGTGCCGGACAGCTACCAGCGACGCTTTCGAGAGCTGGTCTCAACCTTGCGGTCGAAGGCCCTTCGACAGGTCACCGATTACCTCGCCAGCGATCAGTTCGAAGCGCAAATGCGGCGCTTCATCATCGAGAAAGGCGACGCCCTTCTGGCACGCGACCTGGAAAGCTTTCTGACACCTGCCCGTTACCAGGAACTTCTACGCCATCTCGAGAATCGCCTGACCATGGTACTGCACTCTGACGATACCGCCCAGGCGGTGGAGAGATTCGTTGATCAACGTATCGAGCGGCTGCTGTTGAGTGATCGCGCCCTGCGCGATATGCTGCCAGCAGACCTGGTCGAAGTCCTCCTGCAGCAGGTTGAACGTGAAGTCCCCCCGCTCCTCGAACGCTTCGGCGGACTCCTGTACGACCCTGAGTTTCGGCAACGCCTTGCCGAAAGGGCTAAACAGGGGATCGATGTCTTTCTCGACTCCCTTGGCGGGCTGGCCGGCCTGCTGAGTGGTTTTATCAATCTCGATCAGGTTTACAACAAGATCCCCGGATTTCTTGACAAGGCCGGCGAAGAGATTTCCCGCTGGCTGCGTGAAGAGCAGACCCAACAGCAGGTCGCGAGCATGCTGCGTGAACGCTTGGAAAACCTGCTGGACAAACCGCTGAGCAGCTTTCTCGAGAAAGCCCCTTATGAAAAAATTGCCGGGGCCAGGCGCTATCTGAGCGAGCGTTCTGTCGCCGCGGTGCAGAGCCGGCGGACCACCGAGCTGCTGCTCGGCTTTGCCGAGCAGGGAGTGCAGCGGGTCAAGGACAGGTCATTCCGCAGTCTGCTCAACGAGAACCTCCCGGAAAACGGGGTTGAGAAACTACAGACCGAACTCGGCGACCAGATCCTGAAGCTGGCCAGATCGGCCGAAGCGACAGAAGCGATCGACACACTTCTCAAGGACAAGATCGATGCACTAGTGTATCGCCATCCGCTGGGCCGCCTGGCAGAACGCCTGCCCGCCGATGTGCTTGAGGAACTTGAAGACAGCCTGTACCATCAGGTCGGCGAGGTCCTGCAGAAAGAGGTCCCGCCACTGATCGAAACGCTCAACATCTCTCGAATGGTCGAAGACAAGGTCAACCAGCTTGATATACTTCAGGTTGAGGGTCTTCTGATGGGGGTCATGAAGGAACAGTTCAAATACATCAACCTGTTCGGTGCCATCCTTGGCTTCCTGATCGGCTTGCTCAACCTGGCGGTCTGGTCGCTGGCCTGAATCATGGAGTTTATGCAATGAATTCACGTTTTCAATTTGACTGGGGACAGATCAGAAGGGCCTGGGGCGAAATCCTTGGCTCCGGCAAGAGCAGTCAGCCCAGGGTGAATGCCGATCTGCCGCCCGCCGATGCAGACAAGGTCAAGCTCCTGATGGAGGACTGCCTGACCGGGCGAGGCGGTGAAGTTTCAGCTCGCCAGCGAGCCGCCATCCTCGGTGAACTCTACCTGACCCTGAGCGAGACAGGACGCAGGAACTTCCTCGAAACCCTGGTGGACAATTTTTACCTCGACCGGGAACAGATCAAGGCAACGGCACAGGAGCTGCTGGCAACAGATGACGACAAGAGCTTCCGCCAGACGGTCAACCGAATGAGCGAGGCACTGGTTTCACCCCAACAGCGGCTGCTCCGCCAGTTTAATGCCCTGCCACAGGGCGTCAAATTCCTGGTCGACCTGCGCGCCGACCTGTTGTCCTTTCGCCCGAAGCAACCTAAACTCACCGCTCTTGATCGCGACCTCAAGGAATTGCTGATCAGCTGGTTCGATATCGGTTTTCTCTCGATCGAACGCATCACCTGGCAAAGCCCAGCGGCCTTACTTGAAAAACTCATGGCCTACGAGGCCGTTCATGCGATCAGCTCCTGGAACGATTTGCATAACCGCCTTGAATCGGACCGCCGCTGTTATGCTTTTTTTCATCCCGGTATGTCCGAAGAGCCCTTGATCTTCATCGAGGTCGCACTGGTCGAGGGGTTGGCAACCAGCATCCAGGAGCTGCTCGATGAAGGCGCCCCGGATACCGACCCCCGGGAAGCCGACAC
>JAFDBW010000213.1 GCA_019313105.1 Deltaproteobacteria bacterium
ATCATGTGCAGCTCCAGATCAAACAGGCTGTCGCCGAGCTTGATGTCAGATGCATCAAGGATGTCGCCTTCACTGACTCTTACCTGCTGCTCCACGCGAACCAGTTTGACGCCGAAATAGCCCGACTCGAGTAGCATCTGTACAGTCAGGAGAGCACCGCTGGCCAATAGAAAACCGCTTCCGGAAGCGATTCCGATTCGCAACAAGCGGTGAAATAATTGCTTCCAGTCGCGCGGCTGCTTCTCCTGCTTGCGCCGGTTCGACTTGAGCTTCTTCCGATTGTTGAGTTTCAGGTCTTTCATCGCTTGTCAGTCATCCGCTATTTGTTCAAACCTGCATCATCGAGAATCCGCATTGTCAGCTCAGTGAAAGAGATGCCGGCCTGTGCGGCAGCCTTTGGCAAGAGACTGGTTTCGGTCATCCCCGGGATGGTGTTGATCTCGAGACAGAAGAACTCCTTCTCCCTGACCATGAAGTCGACGCGGGCGGCCCCGCGGCACGACAGTGCCTGGCACGCTGCCACGGACGTCTCCTGAAGACGGTTGTATAGGACCGCATCCAGCGGTGCCGGCAGGATATACTCGGTCTGTCCCGGCGTGTACTTCGACTGGTAGTCGTAAAAACCGCTTTTCGGCACGATCATGATAATCGGCAACGGTTCGCCGTTCAGCACACTGACGGTCACTTCGTCACCCTTGATGAAGTCCTCGATCAGGACCAGCTGGTCGTGCTCCAGGGCCTCATCCAGGCCGGCCTCGAGCTGATCCCGATCGTGGGCGATGGTAATGCCGATCGTCGAGCCTTCCCTGGCCGGTTTGACGACCAGCGGGAAGTGGCGACAACGCTTCAGCAGCGCGGCCCGATCGTCCCCGGCACGATATGAAACGAAACCGGGAGTTGAGATCTCGTGGTAGAGCAGGATCTGCTTGCTCACCACCTTGTCCATCGCCATACTTGAAGACATGACACCGCTGCCGGTGTACGGGATCTGCATCATCTCCAGCAGACCCTGGACCGTGCCGTCCTCACCGTAGCGGCCGTGCAGGCAGATAAAAGCCTGTTCTGCTTGCGCGTTCCGCAGCTGAGCCGGCAGGTCGTGCCCAACATCGACAGCCACGGCATTACAGCCGTTCTCAAGGAGCGCCTTGAGCACGGCATTGCCGGTCTTCAGGGAGACCTCACGCTCTGCGGAGAGTCCTCCCATCAGTACGGCCGTCCTCTTTTGTTTGATTACATCGCGATTCGACACGTTTCGTTCCCGATCCTGTGAACCTCGCTTTTAGTCTGATCCATTCAGAAGTCGATTCAACTCTTCACCGACCTGCCAGACATTGCCGGCACCTAATGTGATGACGATATCGCCGGGCTGCAATACGCCTTGCAGATGTTTAACCGTGGCCTCTATGTCCCCGGTGTAGCAGCATGACTTGTGGCCATGGCCGCTGATTCCATCTACCAGTTTCTGAGCATTGACCTCCGCGATTGGTTTCTCACCAGCGGCATAGACATCCATGACGGCAATGTGATCAGCCTGGTAGAAGGCAGTCACGAAGTCATCAAACAGTGCCTTGGTCCTGCTGTATCGATGCGGCTGGAACACCGCGACGATGCGCCGGTTCCACCCGGAACAGGCCGCCGCCAGGGTCGCCTTGATTTCGACCGGATGATGGCCGTAGTCATCAACAATCATGATCCCTTGCGGCTCGCCCTTGATCTCAAACCTGCGTCCGACACCGCCGAAGTCCTGGAAGCCCTCGGCGATCGCCGAGAACTGCATATCCAGCTCCATTCCGACAGCAACTGCAGCAAGGGCATTCAGAACGTTGTGCCTGCCGGGCATGCGAATGCTCAGTTGGCCGAGCTCATCTCCCCTGCAGTGCACTTTGAATCTTGTGCGGTCACCTTCGTGGACGATTTCGGAGGCCTGGAAATCGGCCTGGCTGGTCAGGCCGTAAGTCACCAGGCGTTTCTTGACCTGAGGGATCATCCCTTGCAGGTTCTGATCATCGAGACAAAGTACGACCAACCCGTAGAACGGCACCTTGTTGATAAAATCGATAAAGGTTGCGCGAATCTGATCGATATCCTCGTAGTAGTCGAGATGATCCTCGTCGACATTGGTGACCACGGCGATGGTCGGTGACAGCTTCAGGAACGAGCCGTCCGATTCGTCGGCCTCTGCAACCAGGAATTCACCTTGCCCAAGCTTCGCGTTGGAACCGATCGAATCAAGCCGACCACCGATAACCACGGTCGGATCGATCCCGCCGTGCGAAAGGACCGTCGCCACCATGCTGGTGGTCGTCGTCTTGCCGTGGGTCCCGGCTATCGCGATGCCGTACTTCATGCGCATCAACTCGGCCAACATTTCAGCGCGGGGGATCACAGGGATCTTGCGCCTGTGGGCTTCCTCGACTTCCGGGTTGTCCTGTTTCACGGCGGTTGAAGTCACTACGACATTTACCTCGGCGAGGTTCTCGCTGCGATGGCCGTAGGAAATCGAGCCGCCGAGCTTCTGCAGTCGCCTGGTGATATCGCTTTCCTTGAGATCGGAGCCAGTAACCTGATAGCCCAGGTTGAGCAGCACTTCGGCAATGCCGCTCATGCCGATCCCGCCGATGCCAACAAAATGGATTTTCTGGATCTTGCCGTACATAACTATCCCTGTCAGATGGCTTCGTCGAGGACGGCTCGACATTCATGCATTAGCCGAGCCGCGGCTCCGCGCCGTGCCAGCCCCCTTGCCGCTGACGCCATCGTCTTGATACTGATTCGATCGTGCAGCAAGCCGTTGATCAACGTGGCCAGGCGTTCCGGGGTCAGGTCTGCTTCTTCCATTGTCATCGCAGCACCCTTGGCGGCCATAGCCATGGCATTGGTCGACTGGTGACCTGCCGCAGCGTGCGGGTAAGGCACCAGGATTGCCGGCCTGCCGCAGGCGGTCAGTTCTGCGAGGGTCGTCGCACCGGCCCGGCAGACGATCAAGGTCGATTTTGCGTAGGCCCCGACCATATCCTTGATGAAGGGGGTTACCTCCACATCCGGCCAGTTGATGTCGCGATACCCCTGCACGGTCTCCTCGTAATCCTGCTCTCCCGACTGGTGAATGATCTGCAGCTTGCCGCGCCATTCCTCCAGCATAGGCAAGGCTGCAACAATCGCCCGATTGATCGCCCGCGCGCCCTGGCTGCCGCCAAACACCAGCAGGCAAGTTTTTTCATCATCTATAGCCGGGCATGTCTCCATGGCTGACCGGACCGGGTTGCCGGTCAGGACCGTGGCGCTGCAGTGGAACGCGCGATCGGCTTCGTCGAAGGAAAGACAGACCCTCTTCGCCCAACGCCCCAGCAGACGGTTGGCCAACCCTGGCCATGCATTCTGCTCATGAACCACGAACGGTATCCCCTGGATTTTTGCCGCCAGCAGAACTGGCACAGAGGCGTAGCCACCGACTCCGACCACAACATCCGGACCAAAATTCCGCAGGATTTTCCTCGACTGGCCGAGGCTTTTGAGCAACTGACCCAAGACCCTGAACCTGCCAATAAACCCGCGCCCCGCCCAACCGCTCATCTCTATCGTTTCCAGTGCCCAGCCGAGTTCCGGCAGCATCCGCGCTTCCAGCCCGTGCCCGGTACCGACAAAAAGTACTTCACCTTGCGGCTCTTCCGATTTGAACTGCTCGGCCAAGGCGATCGCCGGGAAAAGATGTCCGCCGGTTCCGCCACCGGCCAGCAGCAGCTTCATCGCACCTCTCCAGGAAGATGGCGTGATACGTTCAACAACAGGCCAACTGCGGCCAAAGTTGTCACCAGGCTCGTTCCGCCGTAGGAAATGAACGGCAAAGCCAGCCCCTTGGTGGGAACCATCCCCATGACCACGGCCATATTGACAAATGCCTGCAGCCCGATCAGCAGGGTAATGCCGAATGCCAACAGGCAGCCAAATTCGTTCGGCGCATTCAGCGCCGTGCGCATGCCGCGCATGATCAGCAGCATGAACATTGCGGCGATGACTATCACACCGATAAAACCTAGCTCCTCGCCTACGACTGAAAAGATAAAATCGGTGTGCGCTTCGGGCAGGTAGCAGAGCTACTGTTTGCTCTCACCCAGACCCTGGCCGAAGGCCCCGCCGGAGCCGAAGGCGATCCAGCTCTGGATGATCTGGAAACCGGAATTGCTCGGATCCTCCCACGGGTTGAGAAATGCCAGGATTCGGCGCCTGCGGTAATCGACGCCCATCACCATGAAGTAGAGGAACGGTAAGGCTATCAGGCCGATACTGGCCAGGTAACTCAACCGGGTTCCGGCGACCAGCAGCATAGCGACCGCCACCGCGGCAAGGGTCAGGGCGCTGCCCATATCCGGCTGCGCCAGCAGGAGTCCCAGCAACACGGCGAGGATTAGCATGTAGGGCAAAAAACCGAAGCGGAAACTCTTGACCTTGTCCTGCTTGCGCGCCAGCGAATGAGCCAGGAACATTACCAGCCCAACCTTGACGAACTCCGCAGGCTGAAAAGTAATGCCGCCAACATTGAGCCAGCGGGCGGCGCCGCTGACCTTCTTGCCGACACCGGGGATCAGAACGGCTATCAGCAATAGGCCGCATAGGCCCAGAACCGGCCATGCGGCCTTGCGCAGCAGGTTGAGATCTATCCGCATCAGCAGAGCCATGGCCGCAAACCCGACCACGGCAAACACACTCTGCCGCTTGAGGAAGTAAAGGCTGTCGTTGTAATCGCGTACAGCCATGATCGATGACGAGGAGAACACCATGACCACGCCCAGGCAGGTCAGACAGACCGCCAGCAGGAGAATCGAATGATCTGTGCCCTGCCTAATTTCCATTGACGCTCTCCCGATGCCCGCTCAAAGCTCGAAACTCACGGGTAAAGATTTCACCGCGCGCAACAAAATTCTCAAACATGTCAAAGCTGGAACAACCCGGCGACAGGATCACGGTTGCACCGGGGCAGCTGTAATGCGCGGCCAGCCCGACTGCTGCATGCATGCTGTCGACACGATGGATTCTGGTCAGACCTGCAAAGACCTTGGCCATGCGTTCGGCAGCAGCGCCGATCAGAATCAGCTGCTCGACCTTTTCCCGGATCGGTTCGATCAGTGCCGTGAGATCACCCTGTTTGTCCTTGCCGCCGGCGATCAGAATGACCGGCCTGTCGAGCCCGGCAAGGCTCTTGACGACGCTGCCTATGTTGGTTCCCTTTGAGTCGTTGTACCAGCCAGCGCCGTGCAGGTCGCCGAGGTATTCCATGCGATGCTTAAGGCCAGTGAACTTTGTCGCTGCCCCCCAGGCGATCTCCGCCGGGCAGCCTTCCAGAAGGAGCGGGATCAGTGCGGCCATGACGTTCTCCTGATTGTGCCGGCCGCGAATCTGCAGCTCCGCAACCGGAAAGAGCGTCTCTTGTCCGTTCCAGCGCCAGATAATCCGGTCCTCAACCAGGCTCATTCCTTCTTCCAGTACGGACTGCCCGCTGAAAAAAACCTTGCGTGAGCAAACATCGCTTGCAGCTTGCATGACCAGTGAATCGTCACGATTGAGTATCGCAATATCGTCTTCCTGCTGGTTTTCAAAAATCCTTACTTTTGCGGCAATATAACTGGTCATATCCGGATAACGGTCGAGGTGATCCTCACTGATATTCAGCAGCATGGCATAGCGCGGTCGGAACGTCTCGATCGTTTCAAGCTGGAAGGATGAAAGCTCAACCACCTGCCAATCGTAATCTTTGCCAACCGCGTCAATCAGGGGAATCCCGAGATTCCCGCCAACGAACGCGTTCTGCCCCCACGCTTTGAGCATCTCGCCGATCAGGCTGGTGACGGTTGACTTGCCGTTGGTCCCGGTGATGGCAATCATGGTACCAGACAGTTCGTGCCAGGCGATTTCCACTTCGCCGAGCATCGCGATCTTATTATTCTGGCAGGCGCACAGTACCGGGATATCGAGCGGCACCCCGGGACTGACAGCGACCAAGTCAGCCGCCATAAACCGCTCAAGCGTATGACCGCCGAGATCAAGTTGGATCCCTAGACTGAGCAACTCCTCGAGATCATCGAAACACTCGGCAGAACGGCGATCAGAAAGGACAACTTGAGCGCCACGTGCCAGAAAAAAGCGCGCCAGACTGCGACCGGTTGAACCGGCACCGATAATCACGATCTTTTTGTCCCGATGCTCCATAAAACCCCTATCTCAACTTCAGCGTCGACAGGCCGATCAGTGCCAGAATAATGCTGATGATCCAGAACCTGACGATGATTTTCGGTTCCGGCCACCCCTTCAACTCAAAGTGATGATGGATTGGTGCCATGCGGAAGATACGTTTACCGTAGAACCGGAACGAGGTCACCTGCACGATCACCGAAAGCGCTTCCATGACAAAGATGCCGCCGACGATAACCAGCACGATCTCCTGCTTGGTAATCACGGCAATCGTGCCGATCGCGCCGCCGAGCGACAAGCTGCCGATGTCCCCCATAAAAACCTGGGCCGGGTAAGTATTGAACCAGAGGAAGCCGAGTCCGGCTCCGACCATCGCCCCGCACAGGACCGCAAGCTCTCCTGCACCCTTGACATTATTGATCTGCAGATAGCCCGAGAGAGTGGCGTGTCCGGCCAGGTAGGCAAACAGCAGGTAAGTGCCTGCGGCAATGATCACCGGGCCGATCGCCAGGCCGTCGAGCCCGTCGGTCAGGTTGACGGCGTTACTGGCGCCGATAATTACCAGCATGGCGAAGGGGACGTAGAACCAGCCTAGGTCCGGGTTGACGCCTTTGAAGAACGGAAACGCCAGGGTTGACTGGAATCCCGGGTATGTCATCAGGACCACGCCGACGCCGAATGCGATCAGCAACTGCCAGAACATCTTCTTGCGCGGTGACAGCCCGTCACTGTTCTTGAGACGTACTTTCAGGTAATCATCAATGAAGCCGATCACACCATAACCACAGGTAACCAGGAGCACCAGCCAGACGTAAATATTACTCAGGTCAGCCCAGAGTAGGGTCGGCAGGACAATCGAGAACAGGATCAGGGCGCCGCCCATCGTCGGCGTGCCTTCTTTCTTGAAGTGCGATTCGGGGCCGAGGCGACGGATGTTTTGCCCGACCTGCAGTGCAGAGAGCTTTTCGATCAACCAGGGTCCGAGCAGAAAGCTGATGATCAACGCGGTAATCGCCGCATAAATCGTCCGGAAGGTGATAAACCGGAAGACGTAGAATATCGAGAATTCCGTGTGCAATGGGTAGAGCAGGTGATAAAGCACTTATATCTCTCCCTCAGTCCCCGTTCGCAGCCGGCCTCTGCGTCGAATTCCGCAGAGCATCTGTCCCTTTTTCCATGCGCATGCCGCGCGAGCCCTTGATCAGCACCCGGTCACCGGCTTGCAACAGTTCAAGCAGGCGCGCCACCAGTTGATCGTGGCTCGTCGCGCTGAAAATCCTGTCATCATCCAGCCCCGCTTCGCGGGCGCCGCGCGCAATATCTTCGGCCAGGGCACCATATGTGAAGAGCCAGTCCGCGCGCTCCGGGACAATCGCCCCGATCTGCTTGTGCAACTCCGGCCCTGACGACCCAAGCTCGAGCATATCGGCCAGGACCGCAATCCGCCGGCCCGGGGCTCCCAGGTCATGCAGTGCGTCCAGAGCAGCATGCACCGATAGCGGGTTGGCGTTATAACTGTCTTCAAGCACCACCACATCTCCCGGGAACTCGAGCAACTCCATCCGTCCCGGGCAAGGCTGGAACGCTTCAAGCCCCGCGGCAATGGCCTGCAATCCGATACCGATTACCGTTGCCGCCGCCGCAGCAGCGAGGGCGTTGCCAACGTTGTGCCGCCCCGGCAACGGCAGAACGACTTTTTGCGCGGACCCGGCGATAACCAGTTGAAAGCTCACCGAGCCGTTTTGGACCACAATTTTATCTGCCCTGACGTCGGCATCTCGGTTGTTGCCGAAGAAAATTCTGCGAACGCCGTTGGCAACCGGCAGGACACTCACCTGCGGATCATCTGCATTGATCAGAGCTATGCCATCAGCAGGGAGACTGATAAATAGCTCCCCCTTGGCCCGTGCCACACCCGACAAACCGTCAAAGTTCTCCAGGTGACCGGCACCGATATTGGTGATCAGGCCGATGTTCGGCCGGGCAATCTCCGCCAGCCTGGCAATTTCACCACGGGCGCTCATACCCATCTCGACGACCGCCCATTGATGCTCAGGCTGCAGCTCGAAGAGCGTCAGCGGAACGCCGATCAGGTTATTGTAATTGCCCGCTGACTTGAGACCGGGACCGAGGCTGGTCAGGATCGATGCGAGCATTTCCTTGCAGGTGGTCTTCCCGGAGGTGCCGGTAATTCCGATCACCGGACCGGAGAACTGGCGCCGGGATGCGGCGGCCAGGTCACCCAGGGCCTTGAGCGTGTCTTTCACTTTGACCACTGGCACCAGAAGACCACCGATCATTTCCTCGCTGAGACAGGCCGCAGCCCCTCTCTTGATCGCCTGGGTCAGGTAGTCATGACCGTCGAAATTCTCGCCGCGCAACGGGATAAACAGTTCTCCCGGCTGGAGAGTCCGGCTGTCGGTGGAAATCCCCTGAAATTCAACCGACGCACCGTTCTGCATCAGGTGACCTCCGGTGATTTCGGCAACGGTGCGAACGTCCATGCGGATCATTGCAGGTCTCCCCGCTGCAGGGCCTTGCGCAGCTCTTCACGATCGTCGAAATGAATCCGTCCGCTGGCAAGAATCTGGTAATCCTCATGCCCTTTTCCGGCGACCAGCAGGAGATCTCCGGGCTGCAGCAGACTAACTGAAAACTCCAGCGCCTCGCGGCGGTCCTCGATGACAACGTAGCCCCGCCCGGTACCGGCCACGGCATCCGCCCTGCTCCATTCCTGCTTGTGAACCCTGGCGAGACCGGCACGGACATCGTCGAGAATCTGCCGGGGATTCTCTGTGCGCGGGTTGTCGGAGGTTGCGATCGCGATATCGGATCCGCGCGCTGCAACTTCCGCCATGATCGGTCGCTTGCTGCGATCCCTGTCGCCACCGCACCCGAAAACGGTCAGTATCCTTCTTGGCGAAAGCTCCTGCATCGCCTCAATGACCCGGCGTAAAGCGTCACCGGTGTGGGCATAATCGACCAGGATCACTGCACCACGATCGTTCTCGACCTGTTCGAGGCGCCCCGGCACCCCTTTGGCGGTAGCCAGCCCGGTCACAATCACCTCGGGCGACAGCTTCAACGCAACAGCCGCACCGATCGCACAAAGCAGGTTTTCCATGTTGTAGTCGCCAAGCAAGGGGGAGTTGATGGCCACCGTGCCGAGCGGTGTTGCCACGCTGGCACGGATGCCCTTCAAAGAGATCTCGCCGCACTCCGGATGGATGTCTGAATGGTCACTGCGACCGCAAGTCAGGGCACCTGGCAGCATCGCGGCAAGGCGCTGGCCGTAATCATCATCGACATTGATCACGGCGCGGCCCTTGTCGCGCGGCAACAGCTCCTTGAAGAGGTGGTACTTGCTGGTGAAGTAACTTTCCATATCCTGGTGATAGTCGAGGTGCTCCGGAGTCAGGTTGGTAAAGACGCCAACCTCGAAGTGCACACCATCGACCCTGTACTGGTCCAACGCATGGGAAGAGACTTCCATGACCAGCGAACGTGCCCCGATACGCCGGAAATCACTCACCTGCTTCATCAGCTCCAGCGCCTCGGGGGTGGTGTGCGGCGCCTGGCGTAGATCCGAACCGAAACGGTAGTTGATCGTACCGATCACTGCCGGATTCAAACCGGCCTCATTGAGGATCGCCTCAAGTAGGTAGGTGATAGTGGTCTTGCCATTGGTCCCGGTAACGCCTACAGTCTGCATGCCGCGTGTCGGGTTGCCGTAGAACTCTGACGAGGCCATCGCCATGGCTCGGCGCGCATTGTCAACCAGCACGATGGTCACGGCTTCTACATGCCTCGGCATTTCCTCACAGAAAACCACCCTGGCACCGTTGGCAATCGCACTGTCGATATAATCATGTCCGTCACTGACGACGCCACGCAGGGCGAAGAAGGCATCATCACGACTGACCTGCCGCGAATCGTAATGCAGACCGTTCAGATCAATATCCGGGTTGCCATGAATCTTTTTAACCGGGCAATTTTTCAGCATTTCCATTAACTTCATCGTCATCCGCCGCTTCAGGCTTGCTCAGGATGGTGGTGCCATGCGCACCCACACCGGGGCACCATAGGGAATCGATGCCCCCGGGCTTGGAGACTGTTCAACAACCCGTCCACGTCCACGAAAATCGATGTTCAGCTGTTTTTCTTCCATAAGCTCGAGGACCTGGCGAAAACTCAATCCGGAAAAATCCGGCATCTGCGGTCCGCCGGATGGCACAGCAACCATCAGGTGCTGGAGACTGGCCTTTTCCGGTGTGACAGCATCAACAAATATCTGCTCCAGCGATGGCAGGCTTTCGCCGGATGGTTGATCTTGGCTGGGTGCAACCTTGAGGTATTGCATCGCCTGTGCAGCAATCCGCGAAAATACCGGCGCTGCAGTCAATCCCCCGTAGACCCCTTTTTTCGGTTCGTCAATCGTCACCAGCATCACGATCCGGGGCGCCTCGGCCGGGAGGAAACCGACAATCGAGCCGACCCGCTTGTCTGCCGAATAGCCTCCCGTCACCGGATCAACCTTTTGTGCGGTACCGGTTTTGCCGGCGACCCTGAAGCCCGGTACCCGGGCATTGGTCGCCGTTCCGCCGTCTTCGGTGGTCAACTCCATCATCCGGCTCACCCGTTGGGCCACATCCTGGGCAATCACCTTGCGCACAACGCGTGGCTGGCTCTCACGTGTTACCTGCCCCTGGCTGTCAACAATCCGTTCGACGATATAAGGCTCCATCAGGTAGCCGCCATTGGCGATCGCCGCCGTGGCCGCGGTCAGCTGGACCGAGGTCACACTGACCCCTTGACCGAATGAAATCGCCGCCAGGTCGACTTCGAACCATTTGTCTGGTGGTCTCAACAGGCCATTCACTTCACCGGGCAAATCTATCCCGGTTGGCTGGCCAAAACCGAAATCGGTCAGGTAACGATGGAAGGCTTTTCGCTCCAGCATCTTGCCTATTTTCGCCGAACCTATGTTCGAGCTGTATTTGATAATCTCCGCCGGGGTCAGCTTTTGGTACTTCTTGTGGTCGTGGATATCCTTGCCGCCCACCCGGAACACACCGTTTTCACAATTAATTTTCTGTCTGGTGCCGACCACCGCCTCATTCAGGGCGGCCGCCATGAGAAAGATTTTGAATGTCGAACCGGGCTCAAAGGAATCACAGACGGCCCGATTCCTCCACTGGTAAGGCTTGTAACGGGAGAACGCGTTCGGGTTGTACTCCGGGGAACTCGCCAGGGCCAGCACCTTGCCGGTTGACGGCTCCATCATAACCACGGTTCCTGCCTTGGCCTGAGCCGTGCGCAGCCCTTCGGCAAGTTCACGCTCGGCAAGGTACTGCAGGTTCTTATCGAGCGTCAGGTAAAGGTCATGGCCGCGCGTTGCTCCCTGGACCTGTGGCGAACCGGCGCCCAGACCGCGACCCATTGCGTCCCGCTCCATCACCAGGTATCCGCCACGCCCGAGGATCATCTTGTCGTACTGCAGCTCCAATCCTTCCAACCCCTTTGGATCGAGGCCGGTGAAGCCGAGCAGGTGTCCGGCGATAGTGGAGTTGGGATAGAAGCGCCGGTGCTCCTTGATCATGCCGACACCTTCGAGCTTCATCTGCTTGATTTGATTGCTCTGGCCAGGTGTGATCTGGCGCTTCAGCCAGACAAAGTTTCTGCTGCCCTTCACCTTGGCCTTGAGTGATCTCGTTGAAATGCCCAGTACTTTCGCCAGGGATTTTGTTGCACCGTCAACGGCCTTGATTTTGCCCGGCTCGGCATAAACCGAATCGACATCAACGCTGACTGCAAGCTCCTCTCCGTTCCTGTCGAAAATTGTGCCGCGCTGAGGAGTGAGGGGGATGACCTTCTGATGCTGTCGCTCGGCGCGTTCTTCCCACTCCTGCTCTTGCAGGACCTGGAGATCGAAGGCACGCATCGCCACCAAAGCAAAACAGAGGGTAAAGACCACCCCTATCAGCTTGATGCGAAAGCGCACGCCTTTCTCCAGTTCTTTCATCAATCCACCGTAATCACCTGATCAGCGGAAGGTAAGCGCAAGCGCAGTTCCTGTCGCGCCACCCGTTCAATCCGTTCAGGGCTTCTGAGGCTGGCGGCCTCAAGACGCAGGTTTGATGTCTCCTGGCGCAGATCGCGCAGCGTACTTTGTAATTGGGACATCTCGTATTCCAGGCTGGTAACCTGGACTCGTGACCAAACGAAAAAGAGTGACACCGAAAGGAGCAGGGCAATAAAACCGAGCACCGGCAGCAGGTTTGGCCGACGCAGGGCAAAGCCATTGATTTTCGGTAACGCCTTGATGGTTGTCTCAGCCATCGTGTTTCTCCTCTGCGGAAAGCTTCTCCATTGCTCTTAACACGGCGCTCCTGGCGCGTGGATTGTGTTCAACCTCGGCATCCGTTGCCGTCACCCCTTTTCGGGTTAAAAGCCTGGCAACCGGTTTCTGCCCACAGGCGCAGACAGGCAGGCGGGGAGGACAGATACAGCCGGTGGACAGTGCACGGAAAGCCTGCTTGACGATCCTGTCCTCAAGCGAGTGGAAGCTGATGACCACCAGCCGCCCTCCGACTTTCAACCTTTGCCTGGCAGCTTCAAGTCCCGCCTGCAGACTGTCAAGCTCGCCATTGACATAAATTCTCAGCGCCTGAAAGACCCGTGTCGCCGGGTGGATCCGCTGAGGGCCCTTGCCGCGCGGCACAACCCGGCTGACCAGTTCGGCCAGCTGCAGGGTGGTCTTGATCGGCTGCCGCTCTCGGACCGCCACGATTTCCTGGGCGATCCTTCCCGCCCAGCGCTCCTCACCGAATTCACGGAAGATGCGCTTCAAATGATCTGCATCAGCCTCGGCAATCACGCTGGCGGCGGAGCGTCCTGCCGAAGGATTCATCCGCATGTCCAGCGGGCCTTCTTCCCGAAACGAGAACCCGCGGTTCGGGCTGTCGAGCTGGTATGAGGAGACCCCAAGGTCCAGCACGACTCCGTCGAGCATCGCAACCCCCAGGGCATCGAGATGAGACGCCATCTCGGCAAAGTTGCCATGCCGAAGCATCACCCTGTCCCCGAACTCCGCCAGACTGCTTCCCGCAGCCTCTAACGCCTGTGCGTCATGATCAAGACCGACCAAGATCCCATCGGGGAATGTCGCTTCGAGGATCAGGCGGGCATGACCACCACCACCCAGCGTTCCGTCCAGATAGATTCCTCCGCGACGGGGTTCAAGGTAGTGCAGGACCTCCTCCGCCATCACCGAAACATGCCTGAACCCATCTGAAGTCAAAGAACTATAATCCCAGATCGAAACGCTTTTGCCGATCATCTGCCAGGCGCTGTTCCGCTTCGGCAAGCATCTCGAGATATCTTGTCTTGTTCCAGATCTGGATTTTCTGCACCCCGCCAACGATGACGACATCTCGTACGCCGTCCGTATCGAGCTGGCAATACTCACGCAGAGACTGCGGCAGCTGGATTCGACCCTGCTTGTCGAAGGCACACTGGGTTGCCGGGGTTACTGTTGTAAAATAGAGGTCCTCCCGGAACTGATCATTCGGGAGCTGTGCGAATTTTTCGAGGAAAAGATCCCACTCGGAGACCGGGTATGCAACAATACCGCAGCGATCCTGCGTCACGACCAGCGTTTCATCTTCGAACAGCTCTTTCAGCTGCTCACGAAACCTGGCCGGAATGCTTGCCCGCCCTTTTGCATCGATCGAATTGAAATAAACGCCCTGGAATCCCATTTGGCCCTCTTTGGCCTAAAAATACACTTTTCACCACCTTCTGGGCAAATATAGGCGCAGAGCTCTCAACTGTCAAGAAATATTTCAAT
>JAFDBW010000214.1 GCA_019313105.1 Deltaproteobacteria bacterium
AGAAAAACTCCTCCAACCAGATAAAAACACAAACCCAGCATCACTTGCGGGGTTTGTCAATAATCTGAAAGTGACGGCCCTCTCGGGACCGCCCCTTTTGCGTATTGATTGAGTGTTCATATGTCAAGACATGAATAAAGGAGACAGCCTTATGCGTCTCCACCAATCTTGCTGATGAAAACTTCGCGGGGGCGGCTGGTGCCGTCAGAGGGGCCAACGATGCCTTCGGCTTCCATCTTTTCGATCATCCGCGCGGCGCGATTATAGCCGAGGCGTAAGCGGCGCTGCAGCATCGAGATCGAGGCCTGCTTGGTGTCGGCGATGATCGCCAGGGCTTCATCCCATTTTTCATCATAATCGTCGTCGCCGTTGCCACTGCTATCAGAGGCAGGCGGCGTTTCGAGGATCGATTTGTCGTAATCCGGCTGCCCCTGTTTCTTCAGGAAATCAACAACACGCTGCACTTCGATCTCCGAAACGAAGGCGCCGTGAACGCGCTGCACGGCACCGGTTCCGGGTGGCAGGAAGAGCATGTCGCCGTTGCCGAGAAGGGTTTCAGCGCCCATCTGGTCGAGGATGGTTCGTGAATCGGTGCGCGAGAAGACCTTGAAGGAAATCCTGGTCGGGAAGTTGGCCTTGATCAGGCCGGTGATGACATCGACGCTCGGCCTCTGGGTGGCCAGAATCAGGTGGATACCTGCCGCGCGGGCCATTTGCGCCAGGCGGGCTATCGCCTCCTCGATATCGCGACCGGAGACCATCATCAGGTCAGCCAGTTCGTCGACGATGACAACCACGTAGGGGAGGTGCCCGTGATCAAGCTCTTCACCTTCGATCAGCTCGATTTCCGGCAAATCCTCTTCCATCATGTCGATGACTGCATCGTTGTCGGGAGTCAGCTTGCGTTTGCTGGTTTTCTCCTTCTCTTCCTTCTCCAATTTGCGATTGTAGCCGTCGATGTTGCGCACGCCCTTGTCGGCCATCAGCTTGTAGCGGCGTTCCATCTCGCGAACCGCCCAGTTCAGGGCCAGCGCCGCCTTTTTCGGATTGGTAACGACCGGCAGCAGGAGATGCGGGATCCCCTCATACATCGAGAGTTCCAGCATTTTCGGGTCGACCATGATAAGGCGAACATCGCGCGGGTCAGCGCGATAGAGCAGAGAGAGGATCATGGCATTGATCGAGACAGATTTACCGGTACCGGTTGAACCGGCTACCAGCAGATGAGGCATCTTGGCGAGGTCGGCGACGACCGTATGGCCGAAGATGTCCTTGCCCAGGGCGAGCGGCAGGCGGCCTCCGGTTTTCTGGAACTCGTTGGTGGCGAAGATTTCCTTGAGGTAGACCATCTCGCGGTCCCGGTTCGGAATCTCTATGCCGACCACGCCGCGGCCTGGAATCGGCGCGACAATCCGGATCGAGAGGGCCTTGAGGGCCATGCTCAGGTCGTCTGAAAGCCCGGCTATTTTGTTGACCTTGACGCCAGGCGCCGGTGCGAATTCGTACATGGTGACCACCGGGCCCGGCTTGACCTCGGAGACATCCCCCTCGACATTGAAGTCGAGCAGCTTTTTCTCCAGTAGCCTGGCGTTCATCATCAGGGCGTCCTTGTCGACCGGTTTCGCCACTTCGCCGTCGTGGTCGAGCAGGTTGAGCGACGGCGGGTGATAGGTGCCGGTAGGTTCCAGGAAATCGAAGGCTTCCTGGTTGGCCAGAGCCTTCTTCTTGTCAATCTTCTTCTCTATAACCCTGACGGGTTTTGCCGAGACCGGCTCAGGCTCACGAATGACCGGGGCCTTTTCTTTCCTTGGCTTGTCCTTTTCTTTTAACTGCCGACGGGCCAGGCGTGCCGCCCGGCGTTTTTCCATGGAATCTGCCAATCGGCCCAACAGGCCTTCGAGAAAGAGCACCATGGAGAAACGGGCGACGAGCATTGCGGATACCGAGAAGAAGACAACCAGGAAGAGCGCTGCACTGGTCAGGTTGAACCAGCCTTTCAGGGTGCTGGCGAGAAAGAAACCGATGAAGCCGCCGGCCTGGTTCAGGGTTTGCCCGAACAGGGCGACTTTTTCAACTTTCAAAGAGATCAGACCGGCAAGCGAAATTAACATGACGATAAACGCCGCGGCCTTATACACTCTTGGATGCAGGTCGCGGAATTTCAACAACCGCCAGGCAAACAGCAGGCAGGCGAAGGGAATCATCAGCGCCGGCAGGCCGATGACCTGGTAGAAGAGGTCGGCAACATAGGCGCCAACCTTGCCGCAGAAGTTATGAATCGATGCCGGGTCAAGATTGTTGTTGAAGGACGGGTCGTTGTTGTTGAACGAAACCAGGCTCAACAGAAGAAAGATTCCGGCGGCCATCCAGACCAGACCGGCGATCTCTTTCTTAATATGTTCTCGGAGAAAGGTTTTACGTGGTTTTTCGCTCATATGCCCTCGATAGAATCCGGGTCATCTTAGCGCAATGAAAGGCGAAAGGTCAAAGGTTGCTTGGCCGCTGCGATCAGAAAAACAGGATCAGCCCGGCGCCGCCGGCCAGCCAGCAATAGAGTGCAAACCAATGCAGTCGCCGCCGCCTGATAATACCCATCAGCAGGTGAATGCATAACAGCCCTGTCACCAGAGCCGCGACTGTTCCGGCAAGATAGGGCAGCAGCGTGATCCCGGCGACATGGTCAAGGTCTTTCAGGGAGAGCAGGGCGGCACCGAAGACGGCCGGCAGGGCCAGCAGGAAAGAAAACCTGGCCGCGGTCTCGCCGTCGATGCCGCGCATCAGCAGGGCTGCGATTGTCGAGCCGGAGCGGGAGATGCCGGGAATGATCGCACAACCCTGCACCGTGCCGACAACCAGTGCGTCGACGAAGGTCATCTGCTTGCGAGAATTTTCGGCGCGTCGCAGGCGCTCTGCAACCCAGAGCAGGGTGCCGGTGACCAGCAACATAATGCAGACGATATCGGGCCGCTCGAACAGCCCGACAAAAAAGTCCTTGAAGAGCAGGCCGATCACGGCGGTCGGTACGGAGCCGGCTATCAGCAGCGCAACCATGACGCGCTGGTTTTTCGCCAGTTCATCCCTGCGCCAGAGCGAAGTAGTCAGGCCGACAAGGTCGCGCCAGAAATAGATTGCCACCGCAATCATGGTGCCGACGTGCAGCAGGACATCAAAGAGGACCCCCGGCTGTTCGAAGTCTCCGATCAGGTGCTGGGCCAGGACCAGGTGGCCGCTCGACGAAACGGGCAGGAACTCTGTGGCGCCCTGCAGGGTGCCGAGCAATATCGCATCAACAAAATTCATATAAAACCGGTTGTCAGGGTTGTTGGCTGGAGACTGGTAATAACATAAAAAACAAATTCGCGCTACGCGCTAACTTTTTAAAGCTCCATGATGATCGGCAGGATCAGCGGCCGCCGGTCGATTGTCTTGTTGAAGAGGCGACGCAGGGTTTTGCGGACTTCGACGCGCAGCTCCTCCCAGTCGCTGATGGCCTCCCTGCTGTGTTCTTCCAGCATTGCGTAGACCAGCCGTTTGGCCTCCTGCAAAAGTTCTTCACTGTCATCTTCCGGAATAAATCCCCGAGTAATGATCTCCGGCCCGGAGACAATCTCCCCGCTGCTCTGGTTGAGCGCCAGAAAGACGATGACCAGGCCATGATTGGCGAGATGACGGCGGTCGCGCAGTTCCATCTCGCCGACATCACCGACCCCTTTGCCGTCGATGAACACCCGCCCGGTCTCGACCTTCGGTTCGAACCGGTGGCCGTTGGCAGAGAGTGTCAACGGAGTGCCGTTGCTGATGACGAGGGCGCGCTCCTCGCTCCAGCCGAGACTGCGGGCCAACTGGGCGTGCTTGACCAGGTGGCGGTATTCACCGTGCACCGGCACGAAGTATTCTGGTCTGACCAGGTTCAGTACGGTCTTCAGTTCCCCCTGGCTGGCGTGACCCGATACATGGATCTCGCTGGTCGTCTCGTAGTGGACCTCCGCTCCGCGACGATACAGATGGTTGATCAGATGGGTGATCGCCCGCTCGTTGCCGGGAATGAATTTCGAGGAAAGAATCACCGTATCGCCCGGCTCGATGCTGATCTTCTTGTGATCGTCCATGGCGATTCGCGACAGGGAACTGAGCGGCTCCCCCTGGCTGCCGGTGGTCAGGATCAGGACCCTGTTCGGTCGCAGGTCACGCATCTGGCGTAGTTCGATGAGCATGTCATCGGGGATATGGAGATAGCCGAGTTGCCTGGCGATGGCGATGTTGCTGACCATGCTGCGCCCTGATACGACGACCTTGCGATCGACCTTTTGTGCGGCATTGATCACCTGCTGGATGCGGTGGATGTTCGATGAGAAGGTTGCGACCAGCACCTTGCCTCTGCACTGTGGCAGGCGCTCATCGAAGGCGTCGCCAACGGTGCGCTCGGAGAGAGTCTGCCCGGTGTTCTCGACATTGGTGGAGTCGGCGAGCATCAGCAGTACGCCTTCTTCACCGTAGGCGGCTAGACGGCCGAGGTCGGTGGGCTGGTTGTCCACCGGCGTCGGGTCGAGCTTGAAATCTCCGGTGTGCACAATCAGCCCGGCGGGTGTACGGATTGCCAGCCCGCAGCCGTCGACGATCGAGTGCGCGGCGCGGAAAAATTCAACCTCAAAGGGGCCGATGTTGATCGGTTCGCGTACCTTGACGCTTCGGCATTCGACCTTGCTTTTCAGCTGGTGTTCTTCGAGTTTGTTGGCGAGCAGTCCCAATGTCAATGGAGACCCGTAGATCGGCGGAAAGCCGAGCTTTTCAAGTAGAAAAGGGATGGCCCCGATGTGATCTTCGTGACCGTGGGTCAGGACGATGCCGGCGATCTCATCCCGGCGTTCGGCGATCGCGGCAATATCCGGGATCACCAGATCGATGCCGAGCATGTAGGCCTCTGGGAACATCAGACCGCAGTCGATGATCAGCAGGCCGCCTGCCACCTCGATGACCATCATGTTCAGGCCGATTTCTCCGAGCCCGCCCAACGCTAGAATGCGCACCGCCTCCGGATGCAGTGGCTGTGATGTCCTGACCGTCTGTAACTCTTCCATCATGGTGTGAAATTTCCCAATATATCAGGCTCTTGGAGTGAAACGACGTCAGTCTAGGGGAGAGGCGCATCAGAGTCAAACTCTTTCCCGTGTAAGCTTGCCGGCAGCAGTGATATCAATGCAATTGTAGTTGCGGTCTCACATAGATGCCCTTTTGTTCGATGAAGACTCGAAGGCACTAAACAAGTGATTGCCACAGAAACATAATAACCTTTAGTCCGATGGTTTAATAATCAGGCAGACAATGTTTTCTTCGGGGCTTGGTGGCTTCGTGGCTAATCATGGTTTTGGTTGTGGGTTAGTTGATATATATTTGTACGGGAGTATCTTTTTCTGGAGATGAAATGCAACTACCCCAACCGCTGACTGAAGGACGACTGATCAAGCGCTACAAGCGCTTCCTCGCCGATATAGAACTGGCCGATGGAAGCGTGGTTACGGCACACACGCCGAATACCGGCAGCATGCAGCAGTGTGCCGTGCCCGGTCATAAGGTTCTCCTCTCGTACAGTGACAACCCGCAGCGCAAGCTGGCCTGGTCGTGGGAGCTGGTCGATGTAAATGGCCATTGGGTTGATATCAACACCCATCGCGCTAACCAGGTCGTCGAGGAGGCTTTGCGCAACGACCAGGTTGATGGCTTGCATGGCTATAACGTGCGGCCGGAGTTCTCGTATGCCGACAGCCGGATTGATTTCATGCTCGAAGGCCACGGCGAAAAGGTCTTGCTCGAAGTCAAAAATGTCACCCTCTGCTGTGCAGAGGAGCTGGCCTGTTTCCCTGATGCGGTGACCACGCGTGGCCAGAAACACCTCCGTGACCTGATGACCGCGATTGACGATGGCTGGCGGGCGGTGATCTTTTTCCTGGTGCAGCGCGGTGAAACGGAAGCCTTTGCTCCGGCCGACCACATTGACCCTGAATACGGCCGACTGCTGAGGAAGGCAGTCAGGTGCGGTGTAGAGGTCATGGTATATAGGACGATCGTAAATCGTCATGTGGCTTGTCTGGGGAAGTCCTTGAAACTATTATTGTGATGCTTTGTTATAATTCCGGTGTCACTATGCGTGATTGCTGCTGTAGTAGCAAAACAGTTATCGGTTTGGTCAAATCGTTGTCATTGAAAGGATAAACTCTTATGCGTGTTGAAACTGATCTGAAGCTGGGTTTCAAGGATGTGCTGATCCGCCCTAAACGCTCGACCCTGAAAAGCCGGGCCCTGGTGGAACTTGACCGGACCTTTGTCTTCCTGCACAGCAAGATGCGGTGGAGCGGTGTGCCGATTATCGCCGCCA
>JAFDBW010000215.1 GCA_019313105.1 Deltaproteobacteria bacterium
AGGATTGCGGTATCCACTTTGGCCATCTTTTCCTCCTGTCAGATTAAGAACAAAAAAAAGACCTCTCCGCATAGGCGAAAAGGTACTGTTCTGGTTTTTCGTGCAGTTTGGAACATCTTTGGCCACCCTTGCTGACCTCTCTGGATCAGCTTAAAAGGAGACAGGTTACCGACAAATTTCTGGCAATATAGCAAGGCCGTTGTGGTGAGTCAACAAAAAGCTCGGAGTATATTTCCGATTGTTTAAAACCCTGATATTCGGTCGCAGCATGAGCTACGGGAACGACAAAAGAAGAAAAAAACTGGTACGTAATTACTCGATCATTCGCCCGATACGGCCCCAGCGCGGCATGAATTTTTCGCTATCCCAGGACCAGTACTTGATAAACGCCAGCCCTTTTATCGCCGAGCGATCGACAAATCTCCAGAAGCGGCTGTCGTACGAACGATCGCGGTTGTCGCCCATCACGAAATACTTGTCATCCGGGACGGTAACCGGCGGCATGTTGTCACGCGGACCCGCAGTCAGGTTGCCGTCTTTGTAAACCGCTTCAGGTGTAATGTATCGCTCGCCGTTGACAAAAACGTTCTTGTTGCGAATCTCTATCGTATCACCAGGTAATCCGACCACTCTCTTGATGAAATCCCTTCGTTTAAAATAGGACTTTTCCTTGTCTTCGGGGAATTCAAAGACGATAATATCGCCACGTTCGGGTTGACGAATTGCGAGGACCGGGTCATCGCTAAACGGCGACTGGGTACCATAAATGAATTTGTTCACTAGCAGGTGGTCGCCAATCAACAACGTATCCTCCATGGAACCGGAAGGAATTTTAAACGCCTGGACAACAAAGGTGCGGATGATCAGGGCAAGGATCGCTGCGACAATCAGCGCTTCTGTCCAGTCGCGCAATTGGGATTTTTTCGCGGCCTCCGGTTTTGCGGCAGTCTTTTTACGTAAAAAAGCCATTATTTGTTTTCCTTGACTTTCAGTATGGCGAGGAACGCCTCCTGAGGCAGCTCGACATTGCCAACCTGCTTCATGCGTTTTTTGCCTTCCTTCTGTTTTTCGAGCAGTTTGCGCTTCCGGGTGATATCGCCGCCATAGCACTTGGCCGTGACATCCTTGCGTAATGCCTTGACCGTTTCACGGGCGATGACCTTGTTGCCGATCGCGGCCTGGATCGCTACCTCGAACTGCTGGCGCGGAATAAATTCCTTCATTCTGGAAACCAGCTCGCGCCCACGATACTGAGCCTTTTCGCGATGCACGATCAGAGAGAGGGCATCCACGACATCACCGTTGATAAGGATGTTGAGCCGTACCAGTTCACTCGCCCGATAGTCGAGATGCTCATAATCGAGGGATGCATATCCGCGGGACAGGGTTTTCAGCCGGTCATAAAAATCCAGAACTATTTCGTTTAGCGGCAGCTCGTAAATAACCATGACCCGGTTTGCTGTCAGGTACTTGATCTCACGCTGCACGCCTCGTTTTTCCTCACAAAGAGCCAGAACAGCCCCTACAAAATCGTTCGGCACATGAATCGAAGCGAGGATAAAAGGCTCCTCCATATTTTCAATATACTGAACATCGGGAAGTTTGTTGGCACTGTCAACATTAAAGGTCTCGCCCTTGGTGTTGGTCACACGGTAAACAACCGTCGGTGCGGTTGTGATCAGATCGACGCCAAACTCTCGCTCGAGGCGTTCCTGGACAATTTCCATATGCAGCAGGCCGAGGAAACCACAACGGAAACCGAATCCAAGAGCCATCGAATTTTCCGGCTCAAAAGAGAAGGAACTATCGTTTAAGCGCAACTTTTCCATGGCATCGCGCAGATCATCATAATCGCCGGAATCGATCGGGTAGAGTCCGGAGAAAACCATCGGCTTGACTTCCTTGAAGCCAGGCAGAGCCTGGTCTGTGCCGTTGCGAACATGGGTGACCGTGTCGCCGACCTTGGCATCGTGGACGACCTTGATGCTGGCAGTGATAAACCCGACCTCTCCTGCCGACAATTGATTGACCGCAACCGGCTGCGGGCTGAACACACCGACCCTAAGGACTTCATACTCCGTGCGGCTGGCCATGAACCGAACCTTGTCGCCCTTTTTCACTGTACCTTCGAAGACGCGGATCAAAACGATCACACCTTGATATGAGTCGTACCAGGAATCAAAAATCAGGGCTTTCAGCGGTGCGTCGGTGTCACCTTCCGGTGGTGGAATCTTCTTTACGATTGCCTCGAGGATTTCATCGATGCCGATACCCGCCTTGGCGCTGGCAAGGACTGCATCGCTTGCATCGAGGCCTATGATCCCTTCGATTTCTTCGAGCACCGCCTCCGGGTCGGCACTCGGCAAATCGATCTTGTTCAGCACCGGGAATACTTCGAGGTTCTCGTCAATTGCCAGGTAGACATTGGCGAGGGTTTGGGCTTCAACCCCCTGAGAGGCATCGACTACCAGCAAGGCGCCCTCGCAGGCCGACAGGGATCGGCTGACTTCGTAGCTGAAGTCTACATGTCCAGGGGTATCGATCAGGTTGAGGATATAGTCGCGACCGTCCCTGCCGTGATAATTCAGTCGCACAGCCTGGGCCTTGATCGTAATGCCCCGTTCTCGCTCCAGATCCATCTTGTCAAGGTATTGGTCAGTTCTCTCACGATCGGACAGCGCACCGGTCGCTTCGAGGAGACGGTCTGCCAGAGTTGACTTGCCGTGATCAATATGGGCTATGATCGAAAAATTGCGGATCTGAGACTGTTTCATATATTGACGTGCGGATACCTTGCGGTGAACCTTTTCATGCAGCGAGTGATAAAATGGTTTTTTTCAGAACAATGAAAAATATCGGAATATTATCTTTTTGTAAAGGAGCAAAAGCCACGAGGAACCTTTTAAAACTCGCTTGCAGCAGTCGAAGCGGGTTTGCCCTTGCCAGAAGCAATTGCCCTGATTAAAATGAAAACCGCTGGCTAAGCTTGCCGATACTGACTACGGAGAGCAATTCATGTCGTTGATCATCGAAATGTTGCAGGAAAGCAGCCTTAAATACGCTCAAAAGGCAGCCCTGCGGCACAAAATATCTGGCCGCTGGACTGACTATAGTTATAAGACAATTTGGGACACCTCCGACCGCGTGGCCGCCGGACTGGCGGAGTGGGGGATTGAGCAAGGCGAAAGAGTGGCTATCCTGGGGGCCTCCTCACCGGTTTGGGTTATGGCCTACCTTGGCATCCTGAAGAGCAACGCGATCGCCGTGCCCATTGACAAAGATCTCAAACAAGGAGAATTGCGACACATACTGGCTGACTGTGACGCACGAATTATTTTTACCGAACACGGCTTCACCGAGATAATTGACGATATTGCGGGTAATCTGCCGGCATTGAAAAAAATCGTCCTTCTGAACCATTTGCCACCCAGCAGCGACCACCTTTCCGCCTGCGCAGAAAAGGCCCTTGCCAAGCTGGTCAGTGAGTGGCGACTGCTGGGCAGAAAATACCAGTTACACGAAGACGATATACAGAAATTTGAAAGTCTGGCTGAAACTTTCCAGGAACTGGTCGTGCCGTCCAGCGTCAAAGATCATCAGGAGAAGAGTTTTTTCAAGCGGTTGCTTTCAAATCGCGATCAGGGCGTACCGCATCTTGATACTGAAGCACTGGATGATTTCCTGAAAATATCTTTGCCACCAAAGTTGACAGTCCGATCGCACGATCCAGCAGTAATCCTTTATACATCGGGCACAACAGGCCGCTCCAAGGGCGCCACGCTCAGTCATGCCAACATTACCAGCAACGTTCGCTCTGCGGTAGAGCTTTTTGAACTCACCCCAGACATGCACACCCTCTCCTTCCTGCCGATCAATCACGTCTTTGAACAGGTCGCCGGGATCATCCTGCCGCTTGCAGTGGGTGGAACAGTTTCTTTTGCCGAAAGCCTGCGCAAACTCGGCGACAACCTTGGCGAAGTCAAGCCCAATTTCCTGCTCGGAGTCCCGGCCGTGTTCCGTTTACTCGCAGAGCGGATGACGAAAAGGATCGACAGTCAGAAGCTGTCTAGGCTGCTCTACACATTTGCCCCGACACGGCCACTGGTGACCAAGAAGATAAGAGAAGCCTTCGGCGGCAAACCGGTCTTCATAAGTGGCGGCGCCGCTCTCGACCCCTTGGTCGCAGCCAAGCTCTTGGAACTCGGTCTGAACGTTTATCAGGGCTACGGCATTACCGAGACCTCTCCGGTAATCGCGGTAGAGACCCCGGCGTTTAACCGTCCCGGCACGGTCGGCAGACCAATGCCTGGCATTGACGTCATAATTCACAAGCCGAACGCAGATGGTATCGGGGAAATCTGGGTGAAAGGCCCCAATATAATGCTTGGCTATTACAACAATCAGGAAGCGACCGATGAGGTGCTCACCGACGGCTGGTACCACACCGGCGACCTGGGTTGCATTGAACAAGACGGTGCCCTGCGCATCTGCGGACGGGCCAAGAACCTGATCGTTACTGCAAACGGCAAAAACGTCTATCCGGAAGAAGTTGAAAATGAGATGCTAAACAGTATTTTTATCGAAGAAATAATGGTTTATGGCCATAAGGTTGATAACATGTCTGAGGAAGTTTACGCAATCATATATCCGAATCAGAACGCCCTTGACAGCTACACCGAAGAAAACCAAACAGGCTCGTTGAGCCTTCATGATGTTGAAGAAATCATCCGGCGGGAAGTGCTTGAGAGAGGTAAAGCCCTGGCGGACTACAAAAGAATCAAACGCTTTACACTACGAGAAGATGAGTTCCCCAAAACGACGACCCGAAAGATTAAACGATTCGTCGTGGAAGCTGACATCAATACTGGAGAACCGGTGACTGGGGGCTAGGATTTGGCTTCTGGAAACGCCTTTAACTTTCTTCCACAAAATCGATCGCATCGTGCGGACAGGCGGGAATGCACAGGCCATCGAGATCACACCTTTGATGGTCGACAGCGGCTCTGCCATCAATCAGATGCAGCGCACCGTGAGGACAAACCTTGATACACTCACCGGAGCCACGGCATTTTTTCAAATTGATCAAAATCCTCATAGAGACACCCTGAACATTTATATGGCTCAGTCGCGAAAAAGTTAATGAATCATCAGGATGACTGCTTTTCACAAAAACGCAGGATGCTCTTTTGTATCGGATCCGGGAGACCGACAAATTTAACATCCAACCAATTTGGATAATGAGCTTTCATCGGCTTCGGCTTGCGATTCAGCCAAGTGACCTCTCCACTGCAGAGGATTGCTGCCACCGGCCCTTCCGGCAGTTTGAACTGTATATTAATCAATGTACCGGCAGGAACTTCGACTTGAGTTTCGATAAACATACCGCCACTGAAGATATCCAGGCATTTCCCGACATAACCTTCGCCACCAAAGGCGAAGTTCAGGCGGAAAAAACTTGGTTGGCGGTGTTCCCGAATTCCATCCAGAAACGTCCTTCCCGCCTGCAAAAAAGAATGCCTGCCGAGTGGTTTAACAAGTTAGGTATCACAACCGCACCTTTGAGCCAGTTCAGGCTTTTTTTCGGGATTCTGGTCACAGACCATGACGATTAGAATGGCACTCAGCTCGAGGTCCTTTTATTTCGCTGCAACATTTGTCGCCACCTTCCTCGGGCAATGTAAAACTCATGTAGATCAAGTCAGGCCGCTGGCTGCGAATTATGGAATGCACTTCTGAACAGTTTCGTGCTTCGAGAATCTCAGCGGGTGCCTTTTGCAGAAAATTGCTTTCGATCGCCCTGAAAAACATCGAGTCATCGGCCAGGAGAATGCGTAATTTAGTGCTCATACCCCCCCTCCATACTTCTGTTCCGCAGCAAAAGTGCAGAACTTGCCGGTCGGATTACAATCGAAAAGATACCACCAC
>JAFDBW010000216.1 GCA_019313105.1 Deltaproteobacteria bacterium
GGGTACCAACGAACACCGGCAAGGCAACGTGATGCATCCTGCTGATGATGGTCCCGACCAGACCGGTCAGAGCCATGGCCAGGTAGGCAACCTCAGTGGGAACGGTCGCAAAAACCCGGTGCGCCTCCACCACCACGCTGCACATGATCAGCGTCCCCCAGAGCGTATAGACGGGGGCCTGGATACTTCCTTCCTTGTATGCGAACCAGCCGTAGATAAGCAGCCCCAGGGCATACAGCATGCCGATGAAAGAGCCTATCTGAAGATCGACGACTCCACTATCCGAGGCCGTTCGCAGGGCAACGGCAACGGCGACAATGAAGCTTGTCGTCGCGACACGCGACAAGATATAGGATTTGTCGACCCAGGATAGGATCTCTTGAGACGTCCCTCCTTCAATAGCACGTTTGCGCTGGGACTTCTTCACCACGGGTTCCAGTATAGATGCCGTCGCACCACCGGACTGCAGCTCACTCACTGTTTGAGTCAGTGCAGCAACCTGCTCCTCAAGGTCTGCAATCCGTTTTTCTAGATCGGTAGCCGACTCAACCATAGACACCTCGCCCTTTCCGGAGAAGGTAAATTCTATTCTGCCTAAACGTTGAAATTAATTCCATTACGATTAAACTTTTCCGGATATCAGAAGGTTCCCTGGCATTTGCAGCCATCCGAGTTTATTGCAGAACTAGCTGCAAAAACTATTATAATACCCCACTGGCGTAGTAAATTATCTTCAATAAAACACTATTTTATTTCTATTTAATTGTCAAGAGACACCGATTCAACGAACATGAAAGCCAAATCACTAACAAAATTTAATGCTGCAAATGACTGATATTATGTGGTTTATTGTAAGAAATTATTTATAAAGAAAGCTGACCGAATCACTTGCAAAAGTTTGACACAAACCATTATGTTATGATAAAAAACAAAACCTTGTTTTATCTATTGCATCATCTCAACTCAGCGTGGAGGAGCAACCGTGAAAACCCATCTCCGGCGAACAATAACATTCGCAATATGCGTGCTAGCACTTTGCGCCAATGTAGTCTCTGCTGCCAAGGTCGAGAAATTCTTTGACCGTGCTGGCAACCTGATCGTTCAGGAAAAGGTTGAGAAATACAAGCGCCGCGCAGATGAAGGGGAAACCTACCCCGTACCACCGCCACCATTCTCCGAAGACATTTTTCCATGTTCTGAGTGTCATGCGGAGATGGAACCCAACCCGGAGCGTCGTGAACTGGTCGACATGCACGACGACATCATCCTCGACCATGCCGAAGGGCAACGATGGTGCCTGGACTGTCATAACCTAAACGATCGCGACACGTTACGCCTGGTTTCAGGCGAAGTGATACCCTTTACTGAATCCTATCGACTCTGTGGCCAATGTCACGGCGATAAGTTCCGCGACTGGAAAGTAGGTATTCACGGCAAGCGAACCGGCTACTGGAACGGTGAAAAGCAATATCTGCTCTGCGCTCACTGCCATAACCCGCACAGTCCCAGATTTAAACCTTTAAAACCGATGCCGCCCCCAGTAAGACCCGAAAATTTAAACCGACAGGGCGCTCTGGAAGAGACCGGACATCAGTAATAACACGTGACAGACCACCTCTTTAGAGGAGACCGTAATATGTGCAACAAAACCAAGTGCGACAAAAGTGCTTTTCAGAAATCCCGCCGCAAGGTGCTCAAAGGCATTGCTGCAGGGGTAGGCGCATTGGCACTGCCAGCGTCCAATGCATCAGCATCGGTCTGGGAGGCATTCTTCCAGAAACATTTCCGTGAACTGGACAAAACGGAACTGCAACAGGTCCTGGCCCGTCTCGAAAGCGAATACAGCAAGGAGTTCGGCAAAACCGTGAACGTCAAGGCCACACCGCCGATTGAGGGAGTCAAATATGGTTACGGTCTGGACCTTTCACGTTGTATTGGATGCCGCCGTTGCGTTTACGCCTGTGTCGAGGAGAACAACCAGTCTCGAGATCCGCAAATCCACTGGATCAAGGTCCTGCAACTCGACAAGGAAAAAGGGGTCTACCTGGATCACGCCGAGCATTACTACAACCCGGCCGAAGTCCCCGAACAAGGGAAATTCTACATGCCGATTCAGTGCCAGCAGTGTGAAAACCCGCCCTGCACAAAGGTCTGCCCTGTTCAGGCGACCTGGCCGGAGAATGATGGCATCGTCGTGGTTGATTACAACTGGTGTATCGGTTGTCGCTACTGCATGGCCGCCTGCCCCTACGGCGCCCGTCACTTTAACTGGGCCAAAAGCAAGCTGCCAAAAGATGAAATGAATCCGGAGACACACTACCTGGGGAACCGGCCGCGTCCAACTGGAGTCGTTGAGAAATGCACTTTCTGTGTCCAGCGTACTCGAGAGCAGCCGGGACGTTACCCGGCCTGTGAGGAAGTTTGTCCTGTTGGTGCCCGCAAATTTGGCAACTTGAATGACCCCAAGAGCGAAATTCGCTACCTGATCGAAAACAAGCGCGTTTTCATTTTCAAGGAAGACTTGAACACTCAACCCAAATTCTACTACTTCTACGCGACCTAACGGTGGAGCAAACAGATGAAAAATATCTGGAATTTCTTTAAGGGAACACTGATCCTGACTGCACGCGGAAGCGCTGCTTACTATTGCTGGGTGGGTGGTCTGCTTGTCTTGATGATCATCGGCGGCTTCACCTATGTGATACAGCTCAACGATGGCCTGATCGTCACCAATATGCGGGACCAGGTTTCGTGGGGATTCTACATTTCCAACTTCACTTTCCTGGTCGGCGTTGCAGCGGCAGCGGTCCTGCTGGTGATACCTGCTTACGTTTATCATTGGAAACCGATCAAGGAAATTGCCTTGCTCGGCGAACTGCTCGCCGTTTCAGCAATCGTCATGTGTCTCCTTTTCGTCACAGTCGACATCGGTCGCCCCGACCGCTTCTGGCACCTGATTCCTTTTGTCGGCATCCTGAACTTCCCTCAATCTCTCCTGGCGTGGGATGTGGCCGTTCTCAACACTTACTTGGTCCTCAATCTGACAATTGCGGTTTACTACCTCTACAACCTTTACTACAAGCGCGAACCTAACAAGAAATTCACAACACCATTGCTGCTGTTTTCAATCCCGGCCGCCATCTCGATTCACACGGTGACTGCTTTCCTTTATAACGGTCTGGGTGCGCGGCCCTTCTGGAACGCATCTATTCTGGCACCGCGTTTCTTGGCCTCGGCCTTCTGTTCAGGGCCGGCATTCATGATCCTGGTTTTTTTCCTGATCCGTAAATACACGCGTTTCAAGATCAGTGACGAAGCTATCCAGAAGATTGCCGAACTGATCGCCTATGCGATGTTTATCAACCTCTTCCTGCTGGGCGCTGAGATATTCAAGGAGTACTACACCGCATCCGTCCACCTTGCGCCGATGCAATACCTGCTCCAGGGATTGCACGGTCACAACGCGCTTGTGCCATGGATCTGGACTGCAATGATCTTCAACGTGACAGCCTTTATGATCTTTCTGATCCCCGACACGCGCCGCAACAACACCACTTTGGTTCTTGGCTGTGTGTTGATTTTTATTGGTGTTTACATTGAAAAAGGGATGGGCCTGGTTATCCCCGGCTTCGTCCCCGATGTCCTTCACGAAATATATGAATACGTCCCGTCCGGGCTGGAAATGTTACTGGCAATCGGGATCTGGGCCACCGGGTTATTCGTATTCACCATGCTTCTGCGCGTAGCCATCCCGATCCTGAATGGCGATTTTCACGTCGCTGATGATGGTGTTGACTGTCACATCGGCGACAACCTTTTTTTCCTTGGCAAGGCTGACCGGGAAAAGAGGAATGTCAGTGTGGTGGAAAAAACTGAAGGCTCCGGGTCGTAAGGAGCCCGCTCTGCAGTCATTGTTCATTTTACCGTTGATGACACAACGGAAACATCATCTACCCCATGAGTTGGAATAAAATTTAGAATCAAGGAACTAGCCAAACCTTATTCAACGTCTTGATTCAATTTTTCTAGGTAATAGATATTTACAGGAAGAGAGGGACACAATTGTGAAAAGTCATGTTTGGCGACCATTGTACGTGGTCATTGGCATCGTCGCCGCGATCCTGCTGTTCCGGGAATTTTACGTTCCGGACAATTTCGGGTCTGGCGAATACGGCTTCATGTACAGCTTCCACAACAAGGATAACGAGGAAGTCTGGAAAAATCAGCCGCTCATGTACCGCGACACAGGCAAGCAGAAGATGCATGAATACTGTGCCGAGTGTCATGGCGACGTGGTCGATGTGCGCACTGAAGACCTGCACGGCATCATTCCCTGCGAGAATTGCCACGGCCCGGCCCTGGATCATCCCAACGACCCCGAGCTTCTGGTCATCATCAGAGACCGCGATCAGTGCTTGCGCTGCCACACACTGCTGCCTTACACGACCAGCGAACGTAAACGTATCCCGGGCATCGACCCCACAGAGCACAACGTGGATGAAGCCTGCGTTGACTGTCATGACCCGCACAACCCAAGATTGGAGGATATGTAACCATGAAGAGGCGTGATTTTCTAAAAAACACGATGGTTGTTATCGCCGGCGCCTCGGTTCCCCTTTCGGCTCTTGAATTCATTGATCCGAAAGAGGTCCTGGCCGCCAATCCTCAACTCCACTGGGCATTCTTGATAAACACATACACCTGTGTCGGTTGCGGCTTTTGTGTCAAGGCCTGCAAAACGGAGAACGATGTGCCGTTTGACGCCAACGTCAGCCGCACCTGGGTTGAGCGCTACGTCTATACCAAAGACGACCGACGCTATATAGATAGTCCTAAGGCCGCTCTATATGGCTTCACCGAAGCGAAGATCGATCTCGGCGAACACCTCGGGTTCAAAGATATAGACCCGGAAAATGTCGGCAAAGCTTTTTTCGTGCCGAAACTTTGCAACCAGTGCGAAACACCGGCCTGCACCCAGGTGTGTCCGGTCGGCGCGACCTATAAAACAGATGACGGTGTGGTTCTGGTGGACCGTTCATGGTGTATCGGCTGCGGCTACTGCGTCATGGCCTGTCCCTTTGGGGCCCGCTACTTCCACCCGGTATACAATGTCGTCGACAAATGCACATTCTGTTATCACCGCATCACCAAGGGCCTGGAAACAGCCTGCGTCAATGCCTGCCCCTTCGGCGCCCGTAAGATGTGCAACATCAGGGACATCAATGACCCGATCACTCAGATTATCCTGAACGAACGTGTCGGTGTTCTGAAGGACGAATTCGGAACCAATCCCCAGGCCTTCTACATCGGCCTCGCCTCGGAGGTGCGTTAATCATGGTTGAACAAGCTATGCACGTACACGGAGAACTTTGGACGGTCAAGGAGCTGTTTGTTCTCCCTAACGAATATATCTATTGGTCGATACAGATCGTTATGTATCCTTTCATGACGGGCTTGGTGGCCGGGGCTTTTGTTCTTTCATCCCTCTACCATGTCTTCGGAGTCAAGCAACTCAAGGAAATCGCCAGATTTTCGCTAGTGTTCTCTTTTGCCCTATTACCGGTCGCGATGATGCCGTTGCTGCTTCATCTGGCACAACCGCTACGGGGGATGCATGTCCTGATGACGCCACACTTCACCTCGGCGATCTCAGCCTTCGGTATCGTTTTCATGACCTACGCCTTCATTGTCGCATCGGAGCTGTGGTTTGAATACCGTAAACACTTTGTTTTGACGACCCAGGCTCTTGCAGCGCAAACTGAAAAAAGCAGCTTTGACAATCTGCGCATGCATTTTTTCAAACTGTTGACCCTGGGCGCCATGGACATCAGCAACGAAGCGATCCAGAAGGACCACAATGCGGTCAAGAAACTGGCGACACTCGTTATCCCGGTTGCTTGCTTCCTCCACGGCTATGCAGGCTTCATCTTCGGCTCGGTCAAAGCCAATGCTCTCTGGATGACCCCACTCATGCCGGTCATCTTCATCTGCTCTGCGGTTGTGTCAGGGATAGCCCTCTGTATCCTCTGTTACGTCTTGACCATGGAGATCCGCAAGTTTATGGCCAAGCGCAAGATAAGCCGCTGGGCCAAGGACCCCAGCGCACCTTCCGTCGAGGAACTTCAATCAGCCGAGAATCAGGAGATACAGGTCGTTTCCAACTATCTGCTCTATTTCATGATTGCGGCGATTACCCTGGAGATTCTCGACCTGATTTTCCGCGGCTACACCCAGATGAAATCCTGGGATATCCTGCGTGAAGTCATTCTTGAGCGCGACTTCACCAAGATTTTCATTATGCAATATGCCATTGGCAATGCTTTACCATTCTTGCTCATGATACTCCCCGGGCGAACGGTCAAACGGACCACCGTCGCCACTGTGCTGGTCATGTTCGGCGTGTTCATGATGCGTTGGAACGTCGTCATTGGCGGGCAGGCATTCTCTCTGAGTTTTGCAGGTTTCATGCATTACCATCTGCCAATCCTGCCAACGAGCTGGGAGACCTTCCGTGAAGGCTTGTTCGGAGCACTGACGGTCATGGCGACACCATTTGTGATCTTCTGGTTCCTGAACAAAATCTTCCCGGCATTCCTCAAGGAAGAGGAAGTTCACTGAACCAGGGTTACAAAAAGTTGCACAAAGAGGCCGCCCTCGATCGGGGGCGGCCTCTTTGTATGGCGGGAAAACC
>JAFDBW010000217.1 GCA_019313105.1 Deltaproteobacteria bacterium
AACCGAGCCAGACCACCCATACACCAGGGTCCTTAGCGACTTGCAGGCCGGTATAGTAGCTCTGTTGGACGTCCAGCAGGGTGACCCCGTAATCGCCGCCGCGCCTTTCATCAAACTGTGGGTAATTCTTGAACACCAGAAACGGTGTACCGTGCTGGTGGTTGCCGGTATCGATGTTGACTTGGGCGGTTGGGCCGAAGTTCTGGTAATTCTCGGCGTAGCCCATCGGGATCAGCGACGTGCCGCCGGGCAGGCTTAGGTGTTTGCCTTGCGGTCCCATGACGTTGACCGTCTCGCCCGTCGCACGATTCTTGACACTGAAGCGATAGATCGGGTCACTGGCCGTACCATAACTTGACTGGTAGAAGGTCAGCCCCTTGTAGGTCAGGGGGTGATTGACCTCGATGGTTTTTTTCATGACTTCCTGGCCATTCTCCAGGATCACCAGGTCGCTGCTATACTCTTTGGGGCGACCGCCGCCTTCGTAGAATTCGACCTTGAAATCATCGTTGCGCACTTCAAACCCGATCGGGAACGGCACCTGGCTGCCCCGCAGCCAGATCGAGTCGATCGATTTGCCTTCGATGATATTGACATACGCCTTGAAGCCCCAGATGTTGCCGATCATGGCGCCGACAAAGATGATCAGGATCGAGGTATGCGTGACATACACGCCGAAACGTGAAAAAGCGCCTTTTTGAGCGAACAGGTAGCTCTTGCCGTCCTCGTCATTGATCACCGGCTTGGCGAACTTCTGACCGAGCACGGCTGAGATCTTGTCACGCACGCTTTCGACGGTGCCTTGCGTAACGATCTCTTCACGATTGGAAAAGGTACGGAACAGGCCATCATCAGCTTTGAGGACCGGTTCGCGAACAACCTTGATGATGCGCGGCAGGCGCTTGATCGAGCAGCAGATCAGGTTGACAGCAAAGATGCCCATCAGCGACAGGAACCAGTAGGAGTGATACATGTCGAAGAACTGCAGGGCATCGAGTGCCTTGTAGGTCGACTCGCTCCATCCGTACATCTCCATGTATTCCTGGGGAGACTTGTTCTGCTGGATAACCGTACCGATGATCGAGGTCAAGGCGAGCAGGATCAGTGTGAAGATCGCCAGCTTAAGCGAGCAGAAAAAGTCCCAAAGCTGGTCGGTGAAACTCTGTTGTTTGCTCAAATTGTTTGCTCCTAAAAAGAGGGAGACGACCACGCAGGTCTACACCCTCAAAAAATTTATGCTGTCGTATCAGAAACAAGACCATTTTCTGATAAGACAGCCAGCATGTTCAAGGTAATATGACCCTTCTTCCTGTGTCAAGACGGGTAAGAACGATTCGGTACTGTGCATATACGTAAAAGCATAAGTCGGCAGTCCTATGGATAGCGCCAAAGGTGCGATCAACAGGCTCAGCCGAAATCAGCGGCCAGCTTCTTGCCCAGAGCCTCCGCCTTCGCCTCGACGCCTTTCGCCATGTCGGCCTTGAACTGCACCAGTTTTGCAGAAAGTTCTGCGTCGTCAACCGCCAGGATTTGTGCCGCGAAGATCCCTGCATTGCGGGCACCGGCCTTGCCGATCGCCATGGTCGCCACTGGAATGCCGGCAGGCATCTGCACCATCGCCAGCAGGGCATCGAGGCCGTTCAGGGCCGTCGCATCAATCGGTACGGCAATCACCGGCAATGTGGTTTCGGCCGCCACCACCCCGGCCAGATGAGCCGCCGCACCGGCGCCGGCGATCAAAACCTTGATACCGCGCCCTTTTGCCTCACGAACGAACTTCGCGGTCCGTTCCGGGGTGCGATGGGCGCTCGACACGGTCATTTCGAACGAAATACCGAACTGGTCCAGAGCCAGCGCGGTCTCTTTCATGATTTCGTAATCGTTGTCGCTGCCCATCAGGATTCCGACGAGTGGTTGTTTCATCATAAGTTCAACCTCTTAAGATCGGGACGAGGGACGCGGAACGCCACAACCTCAACCCTTTGTCCATAAATTAAGGCCTAATTAACTAAAAGTACCAACCAGAATGAATCATTCGGCGATGCCTGTTAAAGCCTCGATATCGCCTTAGACCTCCGCGTCACGGTCCCGGCGTTGAATCGCTAACGATTCAACGCCTTCTTCCCAATATCCTTCCGGAAATGCACACCCTTCCAGTCGATCCTGTCGACTGCGCTGTAGGCGCACTCGATCGCTTCGGCAACGGTGCTGCCAAGGCCGGTGACCCCGAGGACGCGGCCGCCGGTGTTAACGATTTTACCGTCCTGAAAGCTGGTTCCGGCATGAAACACATAGACATCATCCATTGCCAGCACGGCATCCAGACCGGTGATCTCGAAGCCCTTGTCGTAGGATGCCGGGTAGCCCCCCGAAGCCATAACCACGCAGACCGCGGCCTTATCGTGCCATTCGATGGCGTCCTGGTCCAGATTGCCGCGAGCGCAGGCTTGCAGAACCGGAACGATGTCCGATTTCATGCGCATGAGCAGCGGCTGGGCTTCCGGGTCGCCAAACCGGGCATTGTACTCGACCACCCGCGGTTTGCCGTCCTTGATCATCAAGCCGACATACAGAATCCCGCTGTAAGGACAGCCGTCACTGACCATCCCGGCAATCGTCGGCTTGACAATCGTTTCGACGATCTCGTTGTGCAGCGTTGCCGTCACCACCGGGGCCGGCGAATAGGCTCCCATACCGCCGGTGTTCGGCCCTTCGTCATTATCGAAAGCTCGCTTGTGGTCCTGTGACGACGCCAAAGGCAGGATATTCCGGCCGTCGGTGAAGGCGAAGAAGGACGCTTCCTCGCCATCCATGAATTCTTCGATCACGACACTTGCACCAGCGGCACCGAAGACCTTGTCGAGCATAATATCATCGACAGCAGCGATCGCCTGCTCTTCCGACATGGCTACGATCACACCCTTGCCAGCGGCGAGACCGTCAGCCTTGACTACGATCGGTGCACCCTGCGCCTTGATGTAGGCGACGGCAGCATCGCGGTCGGTGAAGGTCTCGTAGGCCGCCGTCGGGATGGCGTATTTCTTCATCAGGTCTTTGGAGAAGCTCTTGCTTCCCTCGATCCGTGCGGCGGACTGATTTGGGCCGAAAATCTCCAGACCGACGGCCTGGAAGCGGTCGACGATACCCATAGTCAGAGGCACTTCCGGGCCGACCACGGTCAGATCGATCTTTTCGGCCTGGGCGAAATCCAGCAGAGCCTCGATATCATCCGCCGGGATATGCACGCAGTCAGCCAGATTGGCAATTCCCGGATTTCCCGGAGCGCAATAAATCGTTTCCACCAGAGGTGACTGCGCGATCTTCCAAACCAGCGCGTGCTCTCGGCCACCACCACCGATGACTAAAATCTTCATCTCAATACCTTCCTAATGAAACGGGAGCTGGAGACTGGGGTTTGGGGCTGGCAAAACATCAGCCGCCAGCCACTGCCTTTAATGTCTGAAATGTCGCATCCCGGTAAAGACCATCGCCATACCGTGTTCGTCAGCAGCTGCAATCACCTCTTCGTCGCGGATTGAACCGCCCGGCTGGATGACCGCGCTGATGCCTACAGCAGCGGCGTTGTCGATCCCGTCACGGAACGGGAAGAAGGCATCAGAGGCCATCACCGCGTCCTTGACTTCGAGCCCGGCATGTTCTGCCTTGATCGCCGCAATCCGCGCCGAGTTGACCCGACTCATCTGGCCCGCGCCGACGCCGACCGTCATGCCGTCCTTGCCATAGACAATCGCGTTGGACTTGACAAACTTGGCGACCCGCCAGGTGAAGAGCATGTCCTTCATCTCGGCTTCGGTCGGCTGGCGTTTACTGACCACCTTCAGCTCCGCAGTCAGCTCGATGTCGAGGTCCTGGACCAGTATACCGCCGTTGACCTTTTTCATGTCGAGGCGAGCCGCCGGCTGCGACGGCCATTCTCCGCATTCGAGCAGGCGAACGTTCTTCTTGCTCGCCACCACATCCACCGCAGCAGCGGAAACTTTCGGCGCGATAATCACTTCGACGAACTGCTTGTCGCAGATAGCCTGAGCGGTCTCAGCGTCTAGTTCGCGGTTGAAGGCGATAATGCCGCCGAAAGCCGACTCGGTATCGGTGCTGAAAGCGCGCTGGTAGGCATCGAGCAGGTTGTCACCGTAAGCGACACCGCATGGATTGGCATGCTTGACGATGACGCAGGCCGGGCCCTCGCTGAACTGCTTGACGCATTCAAGGGCCGCATCGGTATCGGCAATGTTGTTATAAGAGAGCTGCTTGCCCTGCAGTTGCCGGGCTGTAGCGAGCGAGGCTTCCTGGATATCATTTTCGACGTAGAAGGCCGCCTTCTGGTGCGGGTTCTCGCCGTAGCGCATGATCTCGGTACGCTGGTACTGGAAGGTCAAGGCGCTCGGGAAATCGGCACTCTCCGCATCAACTCGCCGACCGAGCCAGTTGGAGATGGCGGCATCATAGGCGGAGGTGCGCTGATAAACCTTCAGCGCCAGGCGGAAGTTGGTCTCACGGGAAACGTCACCCTGGTTGGCGGCCATCTCATCGAGAACGACAGCATAATCAGCAGGATCGACAACCACTGTGACGGACTGGTTGTTCTTGGCGGCGCTGCGCAGCATGGTCGGGCCACCGATATCGATATTCTCGATGGCGTCCTCGAGGGTGCAGTCGGGCTTGGCAACAGTTGCTTCGAAGGGGTACAGATTAACCACCACCATGTCGATCGGCGTGATGTCATGTTCTGCCATCTTGGCGACGTGGGCCGGGTTGTCGCGCAGGCCGAGCAGGCCGCCGTGAATTTTCGGGTGCAGGGTCTTGACGCGACCGTCAAGCATTTCCGGGTAGCCGGTGTGCTCGGAGACATCCTTAACCTGGAGGCCGGCGTCCCGCATCATGCTCGCAGTGCCTCCCGTAGAAAGGATTTCAACACCGAACTTGCTCAGACCTTCGGCAAACTCAACGATGCCGGTTTTGTCAGAAACACTGATTAACGCTCGTTTGATCACAGCCATGTCAGAACCTCTTGAATTTGTTGTTTAAATTAACGCAAAAGCGCTAAGGAATGCCTGAAAAAGCACAAAGGGGGCATCTTTAAAAGTAAAAACAATGTAGTTCACTTTGCGCTCTTGCTTAAACGCTTTGCGCTTTCGCGTTAAACATTTAGACCTGTCGTTGCCCTCAAAAGTTTAAACGGCCAGTATCCGGTTGGACATAAGGGAGGTTTTATCTAACATGGGCTCATGTAGCGAGGCAACCCTTTTCGGGAGATTGGTGGTCAATTTTGTTACTTCTAAATGCCGGATAATCAAGGCTGAGTTCCGACGCCTGGTTTTTGTATAGAACCAGCGGCTTACCGCGTTTACCTCACACCGTTAGCAGCCGGATCAACATAGACCCGCGGCACCCGCTTGCTGATACCACAAAAGACCTCGTAGGTAATAGAGCTCACCTTGTCTGCCCACTCTTCGGCGCTGATGAATTCGTTACCGTCACGGCCGAGCAGGGTCACGCGATCGCCGATCTGCACTTCCGGGAGGTCGGTGACATCGACGAGAATCCAGTCCATGCAAACCGTCCCGGCAATCGGAGCCCTGTGTCCATGAATCAGAACATCACCCCGATTGGTCAGCAGGCGGTTGTAACCATCGGCATAGCCAACCGGTATCGCTGCGATCCGGGACCGACGCGAGGCCACGAACCGGTGACCATAGGAGACGCCTCCCCCGGGAGGGACAATCTTGAGCTGGGCGATCTCGCTGATGAAATGCATCACCGGCTGCGGGGTGAACCCTTCCGTATAAGGACCGCCGGTCAACCCGCCATAGAGGCAAATCCCGGGCCGCACCAGGTTACACCCGGAAAGAGCACGGCTGTAAATCCCCGCGCTGTTGGCAATATGGCGATAGCGCGGATTGAATCCATGTTCTTCCACCCTGGCGACCACCTCGACAAAAGCCTGGAATTGTACCGAGGTCAACGGCCGCTCGGGTTCATCAGCCACGGCCAGGTGGCTCATGAGTCCGACCATGTTCAAATTTTTCAGCTGTTTAAGGATCGCGAGAACTTCATCGAGCAGTTCCACCCGGAACCCCAACCGGCCCATCCCGGTATCGACCTTGAGGTGGTAGTCGATGCCTGTTTCGGCGTTGCGGGCGAAAGCATCCAGCCGTCGGGCACAATCCAGGTCATAGATTACGGGGGTCAGACGATATTCCAGGAGGTCATTTTCCTGGCCAGGAAAGGCGCTGCCGAGCACGAGAATCGGCTGATCAATACCCAGCCTGCGCAATTCGACGCCTTCCTCGACCAGAGCGACACCGAAGATGCTGGCACCGGCATCGGCAAGGACCGGAGCAACCCCTGCGACGCCATGACCGTAGGCATCGGCCTTGACCACGGCCAGGATATCACAATCGTCACCGACGGTATTCCGGACTTCCTGGAAATTATGCCGGAGGGCAGCGAGATCGATTTCAGCGCGGGTCGGTCGGCGGGCGGACATGAACAACTCCGGGTAAATTTATTGCAAATCAGAAGGCAACATTAAATCATTGGCTTTTAAAGCTGTAAAGTTAAAAGCGGGGATTAGGGGCTGGAGGCTAGGGGCTGGCAAAAACTTTGAACCAAGCTCCAGTCCCCGCATCATACCAGCCCCCAACCCCTGACTACCAGTCTCCGCCTTTAAAATGTTGACAGCCAATCGATCAATATTCTACGCTGTTCGTCAGCCGATAACGGGAGAATCTTCATTGATCGCATGATGAGATTTTTTCGGTTCGGAATGCTTCAAAACACCTGTACCACCGCTAGGGGAGTAGAAGATTACTGAGAGTTTCGTCTCATGGCGAAACGACCCTTGGAACCTGATCCGGATCATGCCGGCGGAGGGAAGCGGACTGGACAGCAACGAGCATACCCTCTAACGGGGAAAGCGCCGTGGCACCAGCCGGGCGCTTTTTTGTTTTTAATAAAGACAGAACCTGTCTGGGCGCCGATAGAATCTGATCAATGCCGCTTTTATACCAGAAGAGATCATTCTTTTCCGCATTCATCAGCGTCCCATTGGCTTTCGATTCTCTCTGTGTTCTTTGCGCTTCTGCGAGAGATTGACTTTAAAACATTTCCTTTAAGGTTAAGAATATGATCCAGGGGCTTTATCTGATTACTCCAAATGGTTCCGAGGAACACATCCTGAAGACTGTCAGTGATGGGCTGCGCGGTGGAGCCAGGGTTGTACAGTACCGGGACAAGCAACGCTCGCCTGATGCCCAGGTCAACCTGGCCCGCCAGCTCGTACAGCTGTGCAAAGAGGCCGGCGCCACCTTCCTGATCAATGACAGCCCGGAACTGGCCGTGGCCTGTTTTGCCGATGGTGTCCATCTGGGACAGGCCGATGGTTCGGTAAACGATGCTCGCAAACTGCTCGGCCCGGGCAAGCTGATCGGCGTTTCCACCCGCACAGTCGACCAGGCCCTGAAGGCCGAAATGGCCGGGGCCGATTACATCGGTGTCGGCAGCATCTTCCCGACCAGCACCAAGGATGATGCCGAGCTGATCGGGATCGAGACCCTGCGCAAGGTGCGCATGGCAGTCAAGGTTCCGCTGGTCGCGATTGGCGGCATCGACGGGATGAACGCTGCCGAAGCCATTGCCGCCGGGGCTGACGCCCTGGCTGTGATATCGACCATTGCCGACGACCCGGCCCCTGCCCTGGCGGCGAAGGAGCTGTCTCTGTTGTTCAACACCAGGCAAGCTCCGGAATCGACTCGGGTGCTGACAATCGCCGGCTCCGATTCCGGCGGCGGCGCGGGAATCCAGGCGGATTTGAAGACGATTGCCTTGCTCGGCTCATTCGGGACCAGCGCGATCACTGTTCTGACCGCGCAGAATACCCTTGGCGTCCATGGCCTTTCACCGGCCTCCGCAGAATTTATCGTCAAACAGGCACAGGTCGTTCTGGATGACATCGGCACCGACACGGTCAAAACCGGCATGCTTTACAGCGCCGATGTCGTTACTGAAGTCGCTGCTTTAATGCACCAACACCATTTGCTCGGAGTGGTTGACCCGGTGATGATCGCCAAGGGCGGCGCGGCGCTACTAAAGCAGGAGGCAATAGATGCCTTGCGCGACGAATTGCTGCCAGAAACTTATCTGCTGACGCCGAACATCCCCGAAGCCGAAGCCTTGACCGGCATGAGAATTCGGGCCCTGGAAGAGATGGAAGAGGCGGCGAAAAGCCTCAGGGCGATGGGGCCGCGGCATGTCTTGGTAAAGGGCGGTCACAGCGAGGGTGATGCTATCGATATCA
>JAFDBW010000218.1 GCA_019313105.1 Deltaproteobacteria bacterium
CAATAAGGCCGCAGGGCCTCAGAAGTTTAAGGTGAGAAAGTATAACCGCTGTCCGATCTGTGGTCGGCCTCGTGCATACTATCGTAAGTTTGATATGTGCAGAATCTGTCTGCGCAAGCTGGCGTCCGAAGGTAAACTTCCGGGCGTAACCAAGTCCAGCTGGTAATCGGGGAATAAGGAGCAGTATCCATGGCTATGACAGATCCAATCGCGGACATGCTGACCCGCATCCGCAACGCAGGCATGGCGCAACATCCGAAACTGGATATCCCTTCATCCAATGTGAAGGTCGCCGTTGCCGAAGTATTGAAGAATCTTGGCTACATCAAAAATTTCAAGGTAATCAGTGATGACCTGCAAGGGGTTTTGCGCGTTTACCTGAAATATGATGACAATAATAATGCCGTCATTCATGAAATTACCCGCGTGTCGAAGCCCGGTCGCAGGGTGTACGTGGGGCATGATGAGATCCCCCGTGTCAAGAGTGGTCTGGGTGCTGCAATCCTTTCGACCTCGCAAGGCGTGATGGATGACGTGACCGCTCGTGATGCAAAGATCGGCGGGGAAGTTCTTTGTACCATCTGGTAACTATTCGTAACTGCTGATTTTTTAAGGAGTCGATAAAGATGTCGCGCATCGGCAAGCAACCTATAAGTATCGCCTCGGGGGTCAAGATCTCCCTGGATGGCAAAAATATCAAGGTCGAAGGTCCGAAGGGCCATCTCGAACGGATCGTTCACGACCGGGTCGAAGTCAAAGTGGAAGCCGACCAGCTATTGGTCTCTCCCCGTGATGAGAAGGCAAATGCCCTGCAGGGGCTGACTCGTTCGCTGATCGCCAACATGGTGGACGGTGTGACAACCGGTTTCAAGAAGGTCCTGGAGATTAACGGCGTTGGTTATCGTGCCGAAATGAAAGGCTCGACCCTGAACTTGTCGCTTGGTTATTCTCACCCGATTGAATACCCGTTGCCCCAAGGTATCGATGCAGAAATTGACGCCAAGGCCAATACCATCACTGTTTCGGGTATCGACAAGGAACTGGTCGGTGCCACTGCTGCCAAAATTCGTTCCTTCCGTCAGCCGGAGCCGTACAAGGGTAAAGGGATCAAGTACTCCGATGAGCGGATTATGCGCAAAGCCGGTAAGACCGGTGCAGCTTAAGTTGAATAGGATGAGGTGAAAACCGTGAATGTCTCAAAAGAACGGCGACTGGCCCGCAAAAAGCGCCAGGCAAGAGTCCGCAAGAAGGTTACCGGTAGCGTTGAACGTCCGCGTTTGTGCGTTTTCCGTAGCTCCAAACATATCTATGTCCAGATTATCGAGGACGTGACCGGCAAAACTCTGGCAGCCGCTTCAACCGCTGCCAAGGGAGCTGCTGACAGCGTCAAGTACAGCGGTAATGTGGACGCTGCCAAACTGGTTGGCAAACAGATTGCCGAAAAGGCTCTGGCACAAGACATCAAACAGGTGGTTTTCGACCGCAACGGCTTTTTGTATCACGGCCGTGTCAAGGCCTTGGCCGATGCGGCTCGCGAAGCCGGTCTGACTTTCTGAGCGGCAAAGGAGAAGAGCGTTGCAACGCGTTGACAACAACGAAACAAATTTAGTAGATCGCGTTATCCACATCAATCGTACGGCCAAGGTTGTCAAAGGTGGTCGTCGATTCAGCTTCTCTGCCCTGGTTGTGGTTGGTGATGGCAGTGGCAATGTAGGATACGGGCTTGGCAAGGCCAAAGAGGTTCCCGAGGCAATTCGCAAGGGTGTTGAAAAGGCCAAGAAAAGCATGATCAGCGTACCAATCCAGGGGACAACGATCCCTTACGATGTGATCGGCAAGTTCGGAGCCGGTAAAGTTCTGTTGAAGCCTGCTTCCGAGGGGACCGGGGTCATCGCCGGTGGTGCTGCGCGTGCAATTCTCGAAGTTGCCGGCATCAGCGATATTCTTTCCAAGTGTCTCGGTTCGAATAACCCGCACAACGTGGTCAAGGCAACCCTTCGGGCACTGCAGCAGTTGCGCAGTCCGGAAGAAATCCTCGCCCGGCGTGGACTCGGGGCAAACAAACCAGAAGAACAAGCCTGAGACGGGAGCGGACAATGGCTGAAATCAAGATAACTCTCAAGCGCAGCGGCATCAACCGTGATCAATACTTCACCAAAGTGCTCAATGGACTTGGTCTGCGTCGCCTGCATCAGACAGTAGTGCGGCAGGACACTCCGGAAATTCGCGGCATGATCGAGAAGGTCAGCCACATGGTCACCGTTGAGGAATAACAAGGATATCACCATGGATTTAAGTAATCTGCAACCGTCATACGGTTCGACACATAGCAAGAAGCGTATTGGTCGTGGCCATGGCTCCGGGACCGGTAAAACGGCCGGTAAGGGCCACAAGGGTCAGAACGCCCGCTCCGGCGGTGGTGTCAAGCCCGGTTTCGAGGGTGGCCAGATGCCTCTGCAGAGGCGCCTGCCCAAGCGTGGTTTTACTCCACTTAGTCGGAAAACTTACTGTCTGGTCAATCTGCGTGACCTGGAACTCTTCGATGCTGGCGCCGTGGTAGATCTTGAGGCTCTCGGCAAGGCCGGCCTGATTGGCCAACTTAAAGATGGTATCAAGATCCTCGGAGACGGAGAGTTGACCAAGGCTTTAACGGTTAAAGCTCAGAAATTCAGCAAGTCCGCCCAGGCTAAGATCGAAGCCGCCGGCGGGACTGTCGAGGTTATTTAAATTGTTGGCCATCATCCAGAACATCTTCAATATCCCTGAACTGCGTCGGCGAATCCTCTTTACTTTGGGTATGCTCGCGGTTTACCGGGTTGGTTGTCATGTACCGCTGCCCGGTGTTGACCGTGTCGTGCTGGCCCAGTTCTTTGAAGGCACCCAAGGGACCCTGCTCGGGCTGGTCAGTGCATTTACCGGTGGGGCGTTGGAACGTATGACGGTTTTTGCTCTGGGAATCATGCCTTATATCAGCGCATCAATCATCATGCAGCTGCTCACGGTGGTCTTCGAGCCGGTTGAGCGTCTCGCCAAGGAAGGCGAACAGGGCCGCAAAACGATGACCAAGTGGACCCGCTATGGTACCGTCCTGCTCTCGATTATCCAGGGCGCCGGGATCGCGGTCGGCCTGCAAACCATGCGTGGCCCGGCAGGTGAGCCAGTTGTCGCAGTCCAGGGGATCGGCTTTATCGTCCTGACGGTCATCACTCTGACTGCCGGAACCGCATTCATCATGTGGCTGGGGGAACAGATTACCGAGCGTGGTATCGGCAACGGCATTTCACTGATAATCTTTGCCGGTATTGTGGCAATGATTCCGGCAGCCATGGTCAATAGTATCCGTCTGCTGAAGACTGGCGCTATGACCTTTACAATCCTGTTGGCGATTCTGGTCGTCATGATTGCAGTCATCTGGGCGATTATATTCATGGAGCGCGGCCAGCGCCGGGTACCGATCCATTATGCGAAAAGAGTGGTCGGAGCACGCAACCTGGGTGGTCAGAGCAGTCATCTGCCGCTGAAGATTAATATGAGTGGTGTTATCCCGCCGATTTTCGCCAGTTCGATCATTATGTTCCCGAGTACCGTGGCGAATTTTGTCGATGTCCCCTGGGTGCAGACATTTGCCTCAATGATGACACCGGCCCATTGGCTCTACAACGTCTTTTACGTCGCTTTTATTATCTTTTTCTGTTACTTCTACACGGCTGTAACTTTCAATCCTGTGGATGTCGCAGATAATATCAAGCGCCAGGGTGGCTATGTACCGGGTGTCCGGCCCGGCAAGGCAACCTCTGACTACCTGGATACCGTGCTGGGGCGTCTGACTTTTGCCGGAGCCATATACATTTCACTGGTCTGCGTTCTGCCGACGCTGCTGATCGGGCAGTTCAATGTTCCCTTCTTCTTTGGCGGGACATCGCTGCTGATCGTCGTCGGTGTTGGCCTCGACACGGCTTCCCAGATCGAAGCACATCTTATCTCCCGCTCATATGAAGGATTCATGAAGGGCGTGAGTATCAAGAGCCGGCGCGGATAACCAAGGGTATTGGCATGAAACTGATACTTTTAGGACCTCCCGGCGCCGGAAAGGGAACCCAGGCCAAGATGTTGACGGAAAGGTTTTCCATTCCGCAGATCTCGACTGGAGACATTCTTCGCGCTGCCGTGAAGGACAAGACTCCGATGGGTCTCAAGGCCAAACAGTACATGGACGCCGGCGGACTGGTCCCTGATGAGGTTGTGGTCGGCATCGTCCGTGACCGTCTTCAGGAAGCTGACTGTATCAACGGTTTCATCCTCGATGGGTTCCCGCGTACTGTTGCCCAGGCGGATGCTCTGCAAACCAGCCTGGAAGAGATGGACAAAGCTCTGGATCGTGTGATCTCTCTTGATGTCGATGCCGAAGCACTGGTCGAACGTCTGACTGGCCGCAGGACCTGTAAAGATTGTGGTCGAGGCTACCACGTCCAGTTTGACCCGCCTCGTGTGGATGCTCTCTGTGACGCCTGTGGCGGCAGTCTCTTCCAGCGCGATGATGACCAGGAAGAAACGATTCGCAAACGACTGCAGGTTTATGCAGATCAGACGTCTCCGCTGATCAGTTATTACCGGGACGCCGATGTGCTGATAGAACTTGACGGAATGCAGCCAATTCCCCAGGTCCAGGAAAAGATGCTGTCGCTGCTGCAGGCGGGTTAGCGTGATTGTCTTAAAGAGCCCGGTGGAGCTGGACAAGATGCGGGCTGCAGGGCGGATCGTCGCTGAGACGCTGGCCCTGCTCAAAAGTCGGATCAGGCCCGGTGTGACAACGGCCGAACTGGATCAACTGGCGGAAAAGGAGTGTGAGCGGCACGGTGCCAAGCCGGCGTTCAAAGGATACGGTGGTTTCCCATACTCCATCTGTTCCTCGCCGAACGATCGGGTTGTGCATGGCTTCCCAGACAATAATCCGCTGCAGGATGGGGATATCCTGAGTATAGACTTCGGGGTACTCTACAAGGGTTTCTACGGCGATTCGGCGATGACGTTCGCTGTTGGTACCCTCGATGATGAGACACAACGCCTGGTTACGGCGACCCGTGAATCACTCGAGCGGGCCATAGAAAAATCGGTTCCGAATGGCAGGCTGTCAGATGTGTCACATGCTGTTCAGTCTTGGGTCGAACCGAAGGGTTTTAGCGTCGTTAGGGAATTTGTCGGGCATGGCATAGGCAGTAAGCTGCATGAAGCTCCGCAGATCCCGAATTACGGCGAGGCAGGACAGGGGCCGCGACTCAAAGCTGGCATGACCCTGGCGATTGAACCGATGATTAATGCCGGAGTGCCCGGCGTGAAGATACTGGAAGACGGCTGGACGGCAGTAACCCAGGATGGTAAACGTTCAGCCCATTTTGAACATACAGTAGCCATTACTGACAATGGCCCGGAAATCCTAACGCGGGTTTAAGCAGTGAAGGTGAACCCCTTCGCGATTCAAGCGACAGTTTAAAGGGAAGAAACATGAAAGTCCGAGCATCAGTTAAAACAATTTGTGACAAGTGCAAGATAATCAAGCGCAAGGGAGTCGTCAGAGTTATCTGCGAAAACCCCAAGCATAAACAGAGGCAAGGCTAAGGATATTAGGAGGATCGGACATTGGCTCGTATTGCTGGTATCGATTTACCCAGAAACAAACGGATTGAAGTTGCCCTGACCTACATCTACGGTGTCGGGCGTTCTACATCCCGGCAAATTCTGTCCAAGTCAGGTGTTGACTACAACACCCGCTCGGATAATTTGACTGAGGATGAAGTAGCCAAGATCCGTAAGGTTATTGACAGTGAATGTAAGGTTGAGGGTGATTTGCGTCGCGAAGTGACGATGAACGTCAAGCGACTCATGGACCTCGGCTGCTATCGTGGTCTGCGCCACCGGAGAGGTTTGCCGGTGCGTGGACAGAAAACCAAGACAAATGACAGAACCCGCAAGGGTCCTCGCAAGACTGTCGCCGGTAAGAAGAAGTAACAGGAGGAACCATGGCCAAGCCTGGCAAGCGTGTACGTAAAAAGGTTGAAAAAAAGAATATAGCGAATGGAATTGCCCATATTCAGGCGACATTCAACAATACGATTGTTACCATTACTGATGTAACAGGTAACGTTATCTCTTGGTGCACATCGGGGTCCAAAGGTTTCAGAGGGAGTCGTAAGAGTACTCCTTTTGCTGCCCAGATGGCCGCTGAAGATGCGGCAAACAAAGCCAAGGAGCACGGTCTGCGTAGTGTTGAGGTCTGGGTCAAAGGCCCCGGTTCCGGTCGCGAGTCCGCTTTGCGGGCCCTGCAGGCTGTTGGCCTGACGATAACAATGATCAAGGACGTCACCCCGATTCCCCATAACGGATGCCGTCCGCCGAAGCGTAGAAGAGTCTAACCAGTCATAAGGAGAACGAACGTTGGCGAGACACACTGGACCCGTTTGCCGCATGTGCCGGCGGGAAAACATGAAGCTGTTCCTCAAAGGTGACCGGTG
>JAFDBW010000219.1 GCA_019313105.1 Deltaproteobacteria bacterium
CCCTGCTGGCGATCCCGGACCGGATCGGTTCGCACTGGCTGGCCCACCTGTCTGCACCACTGGCGGCAACGGCAGCGCAACCCTACATTATTCTACACCCGGCCCTGGCGGCTCGGCTGGGACTGGCTGAAGGCGATCGGGCGCGCCTGACGACTCATTTTGGCCACTGTACGGTCGTGGTCCATGTCGAGCCGGGCATGGTTGAAGACCAAGTCCTGGCGCCGCAGCTCTGGGATACCGCCCTCGAAGGGATGGTGCCCGGCAGCCGCTGTGAGTGCCGTCTCGACAAGGAGGTCAAGGCATGAATGAGATGCTCATCAGCCTGGCCCTGATCCTAGTCAAGCTTGGCCTGATCTTTGGCGTGGTCCTTACCATGGCGGCCTACCTGGTGCTGGCCGAGCGCAAGATCCTCGGTCGCATGCAGCTGCGTTACGGGCCGAACCGGATCGGTCCCGGCGGCATGATTGAGCCGATGTGTGACGTCATCAAGTTGATCACCAAGGAGGACTTTATTCCGGACCGGGCCGACAAGTGGGTGTTTCTGTTTGCGCCCGGCCTGACCGCGCTGACCGCTCTGCTCAGTTTTGCCGTGGTGCCTTTCGCACCACCTTTGACGCTGTTCGGTCGTGAAATTCCAATGGTGGTCTGCGACCTGAATATCGGGCTGCTCTACATTTTCGGGCTCTCATCGCTGGCGGTCTACGGCGTGGTGCTCGGGGGCTGGGCGTCCAACTCGAAGTATTCCCTGCTCGGTGCCATGCGCGGCCTGGCGCAGCTGTTGTCTTACGAACTGGCCCTAGGCCTGGCGCTGGTGCCGGTGGTGATGAGCGCGAAATCCTTCTCGCTGACCGAGATTGTCATGGCCCAGTCAACCTGGCCGAATATTCTGCAGCACCCCCTGGCCTTCATTATCTTCATGATCAGCGTGACTGCCGAATCGAAGCGGACGCCGTTCGATATGCCGGAGGCGGAAAACGAGATCGTCGCCGGATTCCACACCGAGTATTCCGGTATGCGCTTGGGCCTGTTCTTCGTCGGGGAATACAGCAACCTGATCGTCATCGGTGCCATGACCACGGTGTTTTTCCTCGGTGGCTGGCACGGGCCGTTCCTGCCGCCGGTCGTCTGGTTCATCATGAAGGTGCTGTTCGTCGCCTTTATCTTTATCTGGATGCGCGGCAGCATGCCGAGGCCGCGTTACGATCAGCTCATGCATTTTGGCTGGAAGGTGCTTATCCCGCTGGCGCTGCTGAACGTGGTGGTGAGCGGGGCGATAAGGATTGCGCTGAACTAACGTGGCGGTGAATTTGCCACCAAGGCACGAAGTCACAAAGTAAAGCGTCAGGTTGTTTGTTTCACTTGGTGTCTTTGGGCGTTTGTAGCGAGCTGGTTAAGAGCTGGATTTATGAGAAATTTTTGGCGTGACATAAAAGGAACCCTGCAGCCCTTCTGGATCACTCTCGGCTATCTCTTCAAGAAGCCGGTGACGATCCAGTATCCGGAAGAGAAGCGCACGCCGCCGCCGCGCTACCGGGCACGCCTGGTGCTGACCCGAGATCCGAACGGTGGCGAACGTTGCGTGGCCTGCCAGCTGTGCAGTGCCGCATGCCCGGTTGACTGCATCTCCATGCAGGCAGCAGAGGATGAGGACGGCCGCCGTTATGCGGCCTGGTTCCGGATCAACTTCTCGCGCTGTATCTTCTGCGGTCTTTGTACCGAGGCCTGTCCGACCCTGGCTATCCAGACCACGGCGGACTACGAGATCTGTAACCGCGAGGTCCTCAACCTGGTTTACGAGAAGCAAGACCTGCTGATTGAGAGTGGTGGCAAGGACACGGAATACAACTTCTACAAGCACTCGGGGATCGGTGTGGCCCAGGTGCGCGGAGAAGGTGAAGAAGAACACGGGCCGGTGGACCCGAAAAGTTTGATGCCTTGACTCTCTCACAAAGACACGAAGGCACAAAGTAAATCAATCTCTGTTTTCTCTTTGTGTCTTTGAGCCATAGTGGCCAAACAGGAATATGACAACAGTTCTTTTCTACATACTCGGGTTCATCATGCTGACAGCGACCCTGCTCTGCATTACGCGGCGCAATCCGGTGCATGCGGTGATCTACCTAGTCGCTGGTTTCTTCGCCTTGGCATTGATGTTTTACCTGCTCGGTGCGCCGCTGGCCGCTGCCTGGCAGATCATCGTTTACGCAGGGGCGATTATGGTGCTGTTCCTGTTTATCATCATGATGCTCGGCCTGGCGCCGCAAGAAACTCCGGAAGGGCCGGGCTGGCGCCGCTGGGGACCTCTGGTGCTGCTTTCGGCGAGCCTGATGGTCTGCACGGTGCTACTGATCATGCAGGACCCGGCAGCGGGCAAGGAGATCGGCGATTTCTACCTGGCGCCGCAGGCGGTCGGTGAATCACTTTTCGGCCGCTACGTCCTGGCGGTGGAGATGGTCTCATTCCAGCTGCTCTTTGCCACTATCGGCGCCTACCTGCTCGGGCGGCCCCTGTCGAAGGGAGAGGGACAATGATGATTCCCTTCGGCCACGCTTTAAGCTTTGCCGCAGCGCTCTTTGTGCTCGGCCTGACCTGCGTGCTGCTGCGCCGCCAGGTCATCATGATCCTGATCGGTGTGGAGATCATGCTGAATGCCGCGTCGCTGGTCTTTGTTTCTGCTTCGGCGTACTGGCAGCAGGTGGATGGCCAGGTGTTCGTGATTCTGCTCATGGCAATTACCGCGGCAGAGGTTGCCGTGGCGCTGGCAATGGTGGTCTATTTGTGGCGACGCAAGCGTACCCTAGTCGCCGATGAATTCAACGGGATGTCCGGATGAGCGAGTCGCTACTCTTCCTCATACCTCTGCTGCCGCTCTGCTGTGCAGTCATCAACATGCTGTTCGGCATGCGCCTGCCGCGCCTGTTCGCCGAGATCATGGCGGTGACCGGTGTCGCCGGAGCCTTCCTGCTGACGATCCTGTTCTGGGGTTATGCCGAGGGTGAGGGGACCCGAGTGGTCATCTTTACCTGGCTCAACAGCGGCGCCGTCGATGTCTCCTTTGCCATGAATTTCGATCGACTGGCGGCACCGATGACGCTGATGGTGACCGGGGTTGCGACCCTGATCCATCTCTACGCCGTCGGCTACATGCACGAAGAGAACGACTACGCACGCTTCTTCGGCTTGCTCAACCTGTTCGTCTTTGCCATGCTGGCGATTATTCTTGCCGACAACCTGCTGGTGCTTTTTCTCGGCTGGGAAGGAGTGGGCCTCTGTTCCTACGGCCTGATCGGCTTCTGGTATCGCAAGCTCGAGAATGCCAAGGCCGGCACCAAGGCCTTTCTGGTTACCCGGGTTGGCGATGTTTTTCTGGCCATCGCTCTGCTCTGGCTGTTTGCCGCTACCGGTACTTTGAACATCAGCGAGATCAACGCCCAGGCCGCTTCGATTTCACCGGGAGTGGTGATTGTCCTGAGCCTGCTCCTGCTGCTCGGCGCCTGCGGCAAGTCGGCGCAGTTACCGCTGATGACCTGGCTGGCCGATGCCATGGCCGGGCCGACGCCGGTGTCGGCCCTGATCCATGCCGCGACCATGGTCACGGCCGGCGTCTACCTGCTCTGCCGTCTCTTCCCCCTGGTCTCTATCTCCACAGTCGGCATGACGGCAATTACCGCGATCGGTGCCCTGACCGCACTGTATGCGGCAACCTGTGCCATGGCGCAGCGCGAGATCAAGCGTGTGCTGGCCTATTCGACGATGAGCCAGGTCGGCTACATGTTCATGGCGGTCGGTGCCGGCACGGTCACCGGCGCGATGTTCCACCTGCTGACCCACGCCTTCTTCAAGGCGGTGCTCTTCATGGCCGCCGGCTGCGTGATTCACCTGGCCGGAGATGAAAACGACATTTACAAGATGGGCGGCATGGCCCGGCGTGGCCCGGTGGAGCTCTTCTGGGTGTTCCTTGCCGGCGCTGTCTGCTTGGCCGGTCTGCCTCTGACCGGCGGATTCTTCTCCAAGGACGGCATCCTGTTGGCGCTGTTCACTCATCCTGACCCGACCTACCGGGTCTTCTGGCTGATCGGTGTTCTGACAGCTCTTTTGACCGCGTTCTATACTTTCCGCCTGGTCTACCTGGTGTTCGCCGGCGAGTGGCGTGGCACTGGTCACCCGCACGCCATCCCGTTGCAGATGCGCTGGCCGCTCTGGCCGCTGGCTCTGCTCGGTCTGATTGGCGGCATGTTGAACCTGCCGGCCTTGGTCGGCGGTGACGAAATGCTGCATCACTGGTACGGCGACCTGGCCGGCCGGGCGGTAACGGCAAGTCACAGTACCGAGTGGATGCTGATCGGATTTGCGGTCGCAATTGTCGCTCTCGGCTGGTTTGCCGCGCACTGGCGTTATCGAAACTACCGGCCCCCCGTGGAGAACCGGGTCAGCCGGTTCCTGCTCAACGGCTGGCAGTCAGACGCCCTGGTCGACTGCCTGTTGGTCAGGCCCTTCACGGCGATGGCACGCTTCTGCTCCAGCGGCTGTGACCGTTCCCTGTTTGATGGCACCCTCGAGGGGCTGGCGAAGATGGCCACCCGGTACAGCGCCTTGCTGGTGCAGCTGGCGACCGGGCGTGCAACGACTTACCTGTCGGCTTTTGCCTGGGGTTTCCTGGTTCTGCTTGGCTGGTTCCTGTTGAAACTGGTCAACGGGGGAGGGCACTGATGAACGCATTTGCCAACCTCCCGCAATTCCCCTGGATGAGTCTGCTGATCATGATCCCGCTTTGTGGCGCCCTGCTCTGTCTGCTGCACGGCAAGCGTACGAATGACTGTCGCGGCCTGGCGCTGGCGACCGCGCTGGCCACCTTCGGCGTCGCCCTCTACCTGTTTGTCTGCCACGGCCAGGGCAGCGAGCGCTGGCTGCTTTACGAGGATGTCAACTGGATTCCGGCGTACGGTATCCGCTACGTCCTGGCGATGGACGGTATCGCCCTGCTGATGGTTCTGCTCACCGCATTCATGCAGATATCCGCGGTTCTGCTGGCCTGGCGTGTCGAGCGGCACGTCGGCAGCTTCTTTGCCCTGCTGCTGCTTTTGGAAAGCGGCCTGATGGGAATTTTCCTCGCCTACGATCTGGTACTCTTCTACCTGTTCTGGGAAGTCGCACTGATCCCGATGTTTTTCCTGATCAGTGTCTGGGGCGGCGAGCAGCGTCGCCGCACCGCGCTCAAGTTCTTCCTTTACACCCTGATCGGCAGTCTCTGCATGCTGGTGGCGATCATCGCGCTCTACCAGATAAACGGAGCCCAGACCGGCGCTTACACCCTTGTCATCGGCGATCTACTGAAAACACAATTGACCGCTGCCCAGGAAGGCTGGCTTTTTGCCGGGTTCCTGGCCGCCTTTGTCGTCAAGTCGCCGCTGGTGCCGTTCCATACCTGGCTGACCGATGCCCTGACCGAGGCGCCGGCCGCCGGTTCTCTGGACCTGACCGGCCTGCTGCTCAAGACCGGAATCTACGGCCTGATCCGTGTCGCCTTCCCGCTGTTCCCCAACGCCACGGCCGATTTCCTGCCGATTCTCGGCATCCTGGCCTTGGTCGGATTATTCCATGCTGCCTGGAGCGCCTATCATCAGGATGACATCAAGCGCCTGCTGGCCTACTCGTCGATCTCCCATCTCGGCTTGGTCTTGCTGGGCCTGGCCGCCTGGCAGTTGACCGCCTGGGAGGGCAGTATCCTGTTGATGGTCACCCACGGCATCACAACCGGTGCCCTGTTCGTGCTGGTGGCCTTGATCCGTGAACGTACCGGAACCCGCAGCATGCAGGAGCTTGGCGGTCTCTGGGGGCAGGCACCCTGTCTGTCGGCGCTCTTCCTGCTCTTTTCGCTGGCTTCGCTCGGCCTGCCGGGACTGGCCAACTTCGCCGGCGAGATCCTTGTCCTGCTCGGCACCTTCCAGGAACATCCGGTCTGGGCGGTTGTTGCGCTGCTTGGCGTGGTGTTTGCCGCGGCGTACATGCTGCGCTTGGTGCAGGGGGTCATCTGGGGTCCGGCCAAAGCCGAACGCACTCTGCCCGACCTGACCATGCGCGAGTGGTTGATGCTGCTGCCGATGGCGATTCTGGTGGTCTGGCTCGGTCTTTACCCGGCGCCGTTCCTGGCGCCGCTGCACGGTGCTGTCGCCACCCTGCTGGCCGGAGGTCTGCCATGAGCTTGTCAGATCTGCTCGCGATGCTGCCGATATTGATCCTGGCCTTCGGCGCCACGGCCATTCTGATGGCCGGAGCCTGGTACCGTGAACCGCTGCCGCTACTGGCTGGTGGTATTGTCACCGCGCTGCTGGGCGCGTTATCCGCCGGCCTGGTCACCCCGCCTGTCCCGGAAATTGCCGGGCTCTTCAGTGCCGGGGGGTACGCCCGTTTTTACACGATTCTCTGGTCGCTGCTGGCTGCTGCCGGCCTGATGACGGGTAGTCGCTACATTATCGAAAAACGGATCGGGGCTGGCGAATATGTCTCCCTGGTTCTGTATGCAGCGGCCGGCATGGCGCTGCTTTCTTCTGCGACGCACCTGGTTGGCCTGTTCATCGCCCTGGAGACCTTCACCCTGGCGTTCTACATCCTGATCGCCAGCAACCGTAATTGTGCACTGGCCGCCGAGGCCGGGCTCAAGTACCTGCTTCTGGGAGCCGTGGCGACCGGGTTCATGGCTTTCGGCATTGCCTTGATCTATGCTGCCTCCGGCTCACTGGTGCTGCCCGACGCGGTCATGCGCCTGAAGGCTGAGACCGGCGAACTGCAGGCTTGGGGCCTGCTTGGCTGGGGCATGATCCTGATTGCGGTTGGTTTCAAGATCTCCCTGGCACCCTTCCATCTCTGGACGCCCGATGTCTACCAGGGGGCTCCGGCCCCGGTCACGGGTCTGCTGGCGACCGGTTCCAAGGGTGCCGTGGTTGCCGCGCTGGTCGGGCTGCTGGCGATGTCCGGACCGGTCTGGAACGATCTGACCGACCTGGTCTGGCTGCTCGCGGCCCTGACCATGTTGGCCGGCGCCTTCGGCGCGCTCGGGCAGTCCAACCTCAAGCGCCTGCTCGCCTATTCTTCGGTCACTCACATGGGGACCCTGCTGGTTGGCGTGCTTTGCCAGACCAGCGAAGGGTTCGCGGCAACAACCTTCTATGTTGTGGTCTACGTGGTGACCAGTCTGGGCGCTTTTGCCGTGATCGCTTCTCTTGCTGACGGGCGCGGTGAGCCGATGACGTTCGACCAGTGGCGCGGTCTTGGTTACCGCCACCCGGTGCGTTGTGGTGTCCTGGTGCTGCTTCTCCTTTCGCTAGCCGGTTTACCGGCCACAGCCGGGTTCATGGCAAAATTTGCCGTGTTCCATGCGGCGCTGCAATCCGGCTATATCGGCCTGCTGATGATCGGTATCCTCGCCTCGGTGATCTCCTTCGCTTTCTACCTGCGCGTCACAATGCTGCTCTTCCAGCCGGACGAGAAAGCTTCCAGCTGGCACCAAGGGTCGGTTTTCGAGCACACGGTTCTCGCCGTCTGTTCATCGGCCGTCCTGGTGCTCGGGCTCTTCCCCGGGCTGCTTTTCGGCCTGATCCGCCAGATCCTTCCCTAAAGGCGACCAATCAGGTTATAATAAGGTCGAGCGCGAACGCGTCTCCGCAAAAGTTGTTGGAGGCTGGCTCGTGGTAAGGGGATCAACTATGACTATCACAGAACGAATTGACACTTTTCTCGGCGCAGACACCTTCGGTGTTGTTGGCGCATCTAGCAAACCACATAAATATGGCAACAAGGTCTTACGTTGCTATCAGCAGAACCGGCACAAGGTGATTCCGGTCAACCCGGTGGAAAAAGAGATCGAAGGGCTGACCTGTGTCGCCTCCGTAAGCGATCTGCCGAAGCATGTCAGTAGCCTCTCGATTATTACCCCGCCGCAGGTGACGGAACAGGTTGTCGATCTGGCGATTAGCAGAGGCGTTAAGAACCTCTGGATGCAACCGGGAGCAGAAAGTGAGGCTGCGATTGCCATGGCGGAGGCTGCCGGACTCAACGTAATTGCTGACGGCAGCTGTCTGCTGGTTGTGCTCGGTTATCACGAACACTGAGAAACAAGACAGGGTTGCAGTCGCAGGATACGTGGTCGGTTCTGTTTTGCAGACAGTACGGTTTTTCAGCCAACGGGATTGGTGAGGAGACAATGAAAAAAATCGTCGTGTTCGGTCTTGGCGTACTGGCGGCCCTCTATATCCTGAACCCGACAGCAGGCCTGTTTGAGATCATCCCGGACAATCTGCCTTTTGTTGGCAACCTCGATGAGGCGGCAGCCGTTGCCCTGCTTCTGATGTGCCTGAAATACTTCGGCATCGACCTGCCGGACATCTTCAGGCGTGGTCAGCGGGATGAAACAACGATTGAGATAGATAAGGATTGAGATATCTTTTGCGAGTAAAAAGGGACAGCCTGTCCTTGAGATTGTTGACGAACCCCGCAGGTGATGCGGGGTTCTTTTTTTATCTGGCCGGTGGAGTTACTGTGAAGCTTGGGGTGACAGGGGTGAATCTGTTGACCTTGTCGTTCCTGCATTTGACCTTCCTCCCCTGTTGCCGCCGCCGATGACGAATGATTAACGTCGATCAGCAGGGCGAACTGTCTGAGGCCCAAGCCGAGTTTTCGCTCTGCCGACGTTCATCTTTTCGGCATCGGGAACCCGCGCAGCGTGCAAGGCATTGGGGTGTAGAAGTCAAGGACATGGGTAACTATGCCTATAACTCGTACCGGGGTGTGTTTCTTTGCTTGTGCGAAAGAAAGTAAGGCGGCGTCAGGGGACGCACCCCCTGCATCCACTTGCATTGATTTTTTTTCCGGTTGCGTTCGGCAGGCGCCCTACTTTTCTTGCCGGCCAAGAAAAGTAGGCAGAAGGCCGTCTTCCGTTTGCCCGCCATAGCGCTTCGCCCTATGGCGGTTTCCCTCACGCCACGAAATCAATCCGGCGAAGAAAAAAACTCGGCTGACGTCTCAGACAGTTTTTCTTCGTTTTTCCGGATTAATTTCATTCTGTTCGGCGGCACTCAAAGGGAGTGAAAGGCAAAGCAAAAAGCAATAAGAAGGACAACAGATGAATCATCTGTTGCCCTCTCTATCATTAACGTTGTTATCA
>JAFDBW010000220.1 GCA_019313105.1 Deltaproteobacteria bacterium
CCCATCATGAAGAGGATGAAGACCGTCAGGCCATGCCAGAGTAAACTGTTCTTTTGGGAATTCAACGTAATAGATCCTGTCCTGGTGGTCAGAAAAAGATGGCGAGGCCGTTCCGTGCAGGAACCGCCTCGCCATTTTCAGATCTGTTTACTGGAGTTCCTTGAGCCACTCGTCACTGAGGAACCATTTCTTGTAAATCTTGTCGTAGGTGCCATCGTTCTTGGCCTGGACCAGGAAATTGTTCAGCCAGTTGAGGAAGTCGGCGTTGCCCCTGTTGACGGCCCATGCCAGCGGCTCATAGGTAAAAGGATCGTCGAGCAGGACCACTTTGCCCTGGCCCTTTTCAGCAAAGGCGATGGCGTTGAAGGGCAGGTCGTAGACAAAAGCATCAACCTTGCCGTTGAGAAGGTCCATAACCCCTTCCTGCTCGGTTTCAAAAGAGATGTAGGTTGCATTCGGGATCATGCGCTTGGTTGCCTGCTCGCCGGTAGTGCCGAGCTTGGAGGCAACTTTGTACTTTTTGTTGTTGAGATCGCTATATGACTTGACTTCACCAGCCAGCTTCTTGTCGACCAGGATACTTTGGCCGATAACGATGTAGGGGTCGGCGAAGTTGATCTTCAGGTTACGTTCCTGGGTGAGAGTCATGCCGCTCATGATGATGTCGAATTTCTTGGTGATCAGAGCCGGGATGATGCCGTCCCAGGCAGTGCTGACCAGCTCAAGCTCGACGCCCATCGCCTTGGCAATGCGCTTGGCCATGTCGACGTCAAAGCCGATGATTTCACCTTTTTTATTGGTCATTTCAAAAGGCATGTACCCGGGTTCCATCCCGACACGCAGGGTGCCGCGCTCCAGGATGTCGTCGAGGGTGTCGGCAACGGCAACACCGGGCAGGACCACGCACAGCGCCAGCAGACAGGCAATCAGAAGTTTGACTTGTTTCATGGTTGTTCCTCCTTGGAATGAAGAGAATAGAGTATTATGCCGTGAAGACGGCGGGATAATGTTCAATAGGATTTTCCTTCATCGAGAAGCTCCGAGATGGACATCCGCGTGTTGCACTTGGGACAGAGGGGTAGGTCTTCTATGGGCAGGTAAACGATCTTCGTGTAGCGACACTTTGCGCAAATCACCTCAATGGGTTCCAGTTTACCACGCTCCATGATGCTCTCCCTCGCAGAAGGACCTGAAAAAAGAATTGAATTCACAGACTTCTGCTTATACCATAGCGCCTTCGCCTGAGACAAGACTCTAACATATTTGCCCGGACTATCATGGATCAAAAAAAAAAAAACCAGTTTTATGCTGAACTTATGCTGGCGAGCGTGACCCTTTTCTGGGGAGCGACGTTTCCGATCGTCAAAGACGCGATCAGAGAGATGCCGGTCATGGCTTTTCTGTGGGTGCGTTTTGCCATGGCGGCAATTCTGCTGGCCATGATTGCCGGGCGCAGCGGCTTCGCCACGCTTGACCGGCGTGGCTGGCGTCTGGGTATCCTGCTCGGCACACTGCTTTTTTCTTCTTATCTTTTCCAGACATTCGGTCTCGAGCGCACCTCATCGGCCAATGCCGGATTCCTGACCGGTCTTGGTGTCGTCTGGGTCCCGCTGATGGCCGGGCCGATCCTCAGGAAGCCGGCTGCATTCGGTTCTAAAATTGGCGTTTGCCTGGCCCTGACCGGACTATTCATGCTGACCTGGCATACGCCCTGGACGATCAACTTCGGCGATGTCCTGGTCATCATCTGCTCGGTGTTTGTCGCCCTTCATATCATCGGCCTCGATGCTTTTACCAAAGGGTATGACGGCCGGGCGCTGACCTTCGTGCAGATTGCCACCATGGCGGTTCTGGGCTGTTGCGGCAGCCTGGTGTTCGAGCCGACTTCATGGCCGCAGGTCTGGACCGGTTCCCTGATCTTTGCTTTTATCATTACAGCCGTATTTGCCACGGCCTACGCTTTCTGGGCCATGACCACCTTTCAGAATCGCACCACTCCGACCCGCGCGGCCTTGATTTACACCCTGGAACCTGTTTTTGCCGCGATCTTCTCGGTTTGGTTGGCGGGGGATCGATTGACGACGATCGGCTGGTTCGGTGGCGCGCTCATCGTTACCGGTATGATTGTCGCCGAGGTCTGGCCGTTGATGAATCAGAGGGCCATAAAAAGATCAAACGCAGCGCACTAAACGTAGTTAATGGAACGTGTTTTAAAAGCCTGCCTGACTGGGAGGTTTTTTTTTGATATATTGTCCAGAACTTATCACAACGGAGGTTTGCCATGTCTATCGGTTACAAGGCGTTGGTTGCGGATGCCGAATCCCGTATCAAAACGATCTCAGCTGCAGATGCACTGACCGAGGCGTCCGCCCCGGATGTTGTGTTTGTCGACCTGCGCGATGTGCGCGAATTGAAACGTGAAGGGAAAATCCCCGGCGCTTTTCATTGCCCGCGCGGGCTCCTGGAGTTCTGGATTGATCCCGAAAGCCAGTATCACAACCCGATCTTTGCCGAAGACAAAAGGTTCGTTTTCTACTGCAACCTCGGCTGGCGCTCTGCTCTGGCAGCTGACATTGCCCAGAAGATGGGGTTGGCAAATGTCTGCCATATCGATGGAGGTTTTGAAGCCTGGAAGGCTGCCGGTGGTGCAGTAGAGGAAAAAAAATAAGGGCTTTATACTTGCAATTTCTTCACTGAAAAGCGTCTTTCCTGATTATCACCACGGTCATCGCAAAACATGGCTGCATATATTGCCGGCTTCACATTGGGTTTGTCGTTGATTCTGGCGATTGGTGCCCAGAACGCTTTTGTCCTTAGACAGGGATTGAAAAAGCAGCACGTCTTCGTGGTCTGCCTGATCTGTGCCCTATCCGATGCCATCCTGGTCGTCGTGGGCGTGTCCGGATTCGGAATGATCGTCAAGGAGTCGCCATGGATAGAGACCCTGTCCCGTTATGGAGGCGCGGTATTCCTTGGGTTTTACGCGATCAAAAGTTTTATCGCCGCCTTCAGAACGAGCCACTCTCTGGATCCGGCCGAGGAGATCAGCACCTCCCTGAAAAAAACGGTTTTTATCTGTCTTGCATTCACCTGGCTGAATCCACATGTGTATCTGGACACGGTCGTGTTGCTCGGCTCGATTTCAACTCAGTTCAAGGCGGCTAAGTCGCTGTTCGCATATGGTGCCGTCACCGCGTCATTTCTGTTTTTCTTCACTCTTGGATACGGTGCGAGAATCCTGATCCCGTTTTTTCAGAAACCGGTCTCATGGAAAGTCCTGGATTTTGTGATCGGTCTGGTCATGTTGTCGATTGCCTTGAGCCTGGTGCTGGTTTAATCGTTTTCTTCTTGTGACAAGTGATCGCAAAAAGCCTTTTATAGAATTGGAATTTGACCGAGTCTGCGGAGATTGAATTGATGAGTGAACTACCGAAATGTCCCGAATGCGGTTCTGAATACACCTACCAAGACCGTGACATGTACGTGTGCCCTGAATGTGCACATGAATGGAGTATGAATGACAGTGCGGTCGATGAAAAGATCATCAGGGACGCCAACGGGAGTGTCCTGGTAGATGGCGATTCAGTCACTGTTATCAAGGATTTAAAAGTGAAAGGTTCCTCGCTGGTCGTCAAGGTCGGCACGAAGGTCAGGAATATCCGCCTGGTCGATGGCGATCACGATATCGACTGCAAGCTCGACGGTATCGGAGCAATGAAACTGAAGTCGGAGTTTGTGAAAAAGGTTTAGAGGCAGGAAGGGGGAAAGAGGATGCCAAAAATCCTAGTCTCTTACCTCTTTCACCTTACCTTGCCCTTTCATTCCCCCCTAAGATACGTCGACGGTTTCTGCCCGAGAGCCTTCCAAGTGCCGAGCAGGCCGAGCAGGAGCGTCAGGGCAATGCCGATCAGGATCGTTGTGATGATCGTTGTCGGGTGCAGGGTAAACGGCATCTTCATCAGACCTTTGATTATCCCCATGGCCGCGATGCTGCCGACAATTGCGCTGAGACAACCGGCAATCAGACCGAGCAGTACGAACTCCGTAGCAAAAGCCCCGAGTATGTCAAAACGGGTTGCCCCGCACACTTTGAATATCACCGCATCATGGATACGTCGATGCTGATCCGCAGAAACTGCACCGGCCAGCACAAGGAATCCGGTTAACAGAGCAATCGCAGCCATGCTGCGAAATGCCGTGCCGATCCTGTCGAGAGTGCGGGAGACGTTCTGCATGACTTCACGGGTGCTGATCGCGGAGACGTTCGGGAACTGCTTGGTGATCGTGTCGTAGGCGGTCTCTTCGTCTTCCGGCAGCACATGAATGGACGCGATATTCGTCTGCGGCGCGTTCTCCAGCAGGCTGGGAGAGAAGATTAGTGCAAAGTTCAGGTCCAGAGTTGACCAGTCCACTTGCCGTCGGCTGCTGATCCTGGCGGTCACGTCACGACCGAGCACGTTCACCGTCAGGGTGTCGCCGATATCTACACCAAACCCTTTGGCCAGGTCGTCTGTTAAAGAGACCAGAGGCTCACCGGTATAATCAGGCGGCCACCATTCTCCTGCAACGATCTCCGTATCTGGCGGCATCTCGGCAGAATAACTCAGGAACCGGTCGCCACGTACCGCCCAGCGTACCTCCTGGGCGATCTCTGCCGTGCTGACCGGCGTGCCGGCAATAGCGATAATCCGTCCACGAAGGGTGGGATAGCGCTCGATCTTACCTATGCCGGGCAAACTCTTTGCGAGCGCTTCAAAAGCTTCCGCCTGGGAACCCTGAATGTCTAGAAAAAAGAAAGCTGGCGCTTCGCTGGGCACTGTTTCGTTGACCTTGTCATCAAGATTGGTCTGGACCAGCATGATCACGACCAGCGCCGTCAAGCCAAGTCCGAGAGAAAAGAGCGCATTGCCGGCTGGTGAGCCACGACGATGGATGTTGGCCAGGCCCAGCCGTAACGATGGATTGTTCGGCCGAGGCAGGTGGCGGGTCAGTTTGACAACCATGGTTGCGGCATAGCGAAAAATGCCGAATGAGGTGGCTGCGCCGCAGATAAACCAGAATGCCATTTTATGGTCCGTGCTGGTCAGCACAGCCAACATGGCCAGACAAATGACGGCAAAGGCGATCATGATCCTGATAGCGATGCCGGGGTTCTGGTCTGTGTTCTCACCGTAACCACGAAACAGTATTGCAGGTGAAACCCGCCTGGCGACGCCAAGTGCCTTGAGGGAGAAAACCAACGCAATCAGCAGCCCGAACATGGCTGCGGTAAGTAGGGCTTGCCAGTGAATCGCCGGTGCCAGCGGCACCGGAAGATGGCTGCCCAGAAGTTGCTTGATTAGAAATGGCAGTGCCGCCCCGCAGACAACCCCGGCACCAGCGCCAAGAGCGCCGAGCGCAAGAACCTGCAGGAGATAAGCGATAAAGATCAGATGGCCCGGTGCTCCCAGGCACTTCATCGTTGCGATGTGCGTGATCTTACCAGTCAGGTAGCTACGCACAGCTCCAGAGACGCCGAGCACGCCAACCAGTAACGCGTAGAGACCGATCAGGGTCAGGTTCTGATTCATGCGGTCGAGAAAAAAGCGTACCCGGGGGGCCGCTTCCCGCCAAGTGCGCAGACGCCAGCCGGCTTCGGGAAAACGTTCCTGTAAGTCGTCCCTGAATTGATCAACGGTTTCGCGGTCAGGCAGTCGCAAGCGATATGCGTGATAGATCAAACTGCCCGGCTGCATCAATCCTGTTGCAGCAAGTCCGTCGAGGCTGGTCATGAAACGCGGACCGAGGTTGAAGGCCCGGATAGTTCGGTCCGGTTCCGTCGTTAGGACCCCACGGATGAGGAACTCAGCGTCACCGACTTTCACCTTGTCTCCAACATCAATGTCCAGTCTTCCAAGTAGAGCCCGTTCCACGAGGGCGCCATATATTCCATCGTCGACAAGTGCCCGGGCAATCGACTGAGTCGGTTCTATCTCAACATTGCCATAAAGGGGGTATGAGTGGTCAACAGCCTTCAGCTCCGCCAGTATTCGCTTGTTGCCGTCATCATTCGCCACCATGGTGCGCATGGTGACCACGTGTGAAAGGCTGCCGCGTGTGGCAAGGTAGCTGGCCGCCGCAGCCGGCAGCTCACGGTGCGCCATGCGGATTTCAAAATCCCCGCCGAGCAGTCCGCTGGCATCTGCCAAAAGCCCTGATTTGGCTGACTCGGTAAAGGAGCCGATGGCGCTGATAGAGAAGACGCCGAGAAACAGGCAGGTCAGGAATACCCCGAAGCCGCGCAAACCGCCACGCAGTTCACGTCTGGCCAGACGTAAAGCTTGTGGTATGGTCCGGACTTCATTCACCTGACGTACCTGTTGCTTCCATCACGCGGCCATCGATCATCTGGATGGAACGATTGCAACGCGATGCCAGTGTTTCATCATGAGTGACCAGCACCAGTGTGGTGCCATGCTCTTTCTGCAGGCTGAAAAGCAGGTCCATGACCATAATCCCGGTTTCCCGGTCAAGGTTACCGGTCGGTTCATCTGCCAGGAGCAGGGAGGGGTTGGCCACGAAAGCCCTTGCCAGAGCGACTCGTTGCTGTTCACCACCGGACAGTTCACCCGGGAAATGATGCAGGCGGTCACCGAGTCCGGTCTCTTCCAGCGCGGCTTTGGCCTGGCCAGACGGATCAGTGGCGGCCGCGAATTCGAGTGGCAGTGAAACATTCTCCAGCGCGGTCATGGTCGGGACCAGGTGGAAAGATTGAAAGACGATGCCGACATGACTGCGTCGAAATCGTGCCAGGTCGTCCTCGCTGATTGCAGTCAGGTCCGTGTCAGCGATCCGCACCTGTCCTGAAGATGGTCGTTCCAGCCCTGACAGTGCCATAAGCAAAGTCGTTTTTCCTGCTCCGGACGGTCCGACTATACTGATCGTTTCGCCGCTTTTTACCGACAGGTCGACGCCGCGGAGTATGTTGACCGGGCCTGCTCCGCCGATTAAACTGAGATGAAGGTTCCTGATCTCTACCATAGGTCTTGCTATGCCCCTATTAAGGTTATCTCTATTCCTGATTGTTATGGCGATCTGTAATGTTCAGACGTTGAATGCAAATAATACTGCAGAATTTCCTCTGCGTCTTCTGGTGCTTGGTGACAGCCTGAGTGCCGGCTACGGACTGAAACCGGAAGACTCCTTCCCGTCGCGACTGGAAGAAGCCCTTGATGTGGCCGGTTATCGCGTTCACGTCATCAATGCCGGTGTCTCCGGTGATACGACCGCCGGTGGCTTGTCCCGGCTGGAATGGGCTCTCGTAGATAAACCGCATATCGTTCTTGTTGAGCTTGGTGGCAATGATGCCTTGCGTGGATTGCCGCCTGCTGAAACTTATGCCAACCTCGAATCGATCATTGTAAAACTGAAAAAAAATGGCGTCAGGGTGGTTCTTGCAGGCATGCAGGCTCCGCGCAACCTTGGCAAGGATTATACCCTGAAGTTTGATGCCATTTATCCCCGACTTGCGGGACAATATGATGTTCCTTTATATCCCTTCTTTCTCGACGGGGTTGCCCTCGACCCTGCTCTGAACCAGCCGGATGGTATCCATCCGAATCCCGCAGGGGTTAAGGTGATCGTCAAAAAAATCTTGCCACTGCTTGAATCTGAACTGCAACAACTCAATCCTGAAAACTGATTCGGTCATACTCCGCTGTCACCCCGGGTACTCTGCAACAGTTATTGAAAATTTGCTGCCGACCGGGCTCAGGGTGTCGGTCATCCCCGGGCGATAAGACGAAGCCCCGTTTGATGACGGGGCTTCATGGCTAAATAGCAAGATGGTGCTATGCAAATGCAGCTTTTCACTCCCGTGCTTACCTGAGATACGCTTCCGTTACATATCTCCTCATCATAACGTGCGTGTTGAAATAATATGCGTTCTTGCCGATCGCATTTTTCATCACCTGGGTCCAGCCTTTACGATCCTTGTAGTAGAGCGGGATGATGGTCTTTTCAAGCTTATTGTAAAGGTCTTTGACATCTTCGTCCGAGTGATTGACATCGGTGGTGGTTTCCGTCGGTGGCGGCCCGATTGACCAGCCGGTAAGCCCCTCGATGTGGCCTTCGATCCACCATCCGTCCAGCACGCTGAAATTCGGGACCCCGTTCAAGGCGGCTTTCATGCCGCTGGTGCCGGAGGCTTCCAGCGGACGTAACGGATTGTTAAGCCAGATATCAACGCCCGGGATCAGGCGGCTGGCGACATCCATGTTGTAGTTCGGCAGATAAACAATTTTCAGGTCGTCGCCGAAAAAATCGGTTTGATTGCGGATCTCCTGGATCATCTTTTTGCCGTAATCATCGTGCGGGTGGGCCTTGCCGGCAAAAACCAGTTGCAATTTCCCGGCGCCGATCTTCTTTAAACGTTCGGGATCGTTGAAGATCATGTTTGCCCGCTTGTATGCGGTCGCCCTGCGCGCGAAGCCGATTGTCAGGATCTCGGGGTCAAACTTTGCCCCTGTGATCTCTTCGATATACTGAAAGAGGTACGCCTTGGCTCCGGCGTGGGCATCCTGGATCTCCCGGTCCGGAATGTTATCCACCCTGACCAGAAGCTCTGGCTCGTAGGCCCAACCGGGCAGGTATTTGTCGAACAGGGCCATCATGAACGGCGATCCCCAGGTAAACGGGTGTATGCCGTTGGTGATGGCGTGGATCTCGAAACCGGGGAAGAGGGCCTGTGACACCTGGCCGTGTTTCTTGGCAACGCCGTTGACATAGTGCGAAAGATTCAGCGCCAGCATGGTCATGTTCAGCTCGTCTTTGCCACCAAGTTCTTTGAGGAGGTCTGTCGGAATCACTTCCCCCATGACACGATTGACCAGGTCGTAAGTGAAGCGGTCGTGACCGGCTTCGACCGGAGTGTGGGTGGTAAAGACACATTTCTCCTGAACGCTGCGCGTATCCCAAGAGGCCCGCTCATCCCAGGTGTCTTCTACCGGCAGACGGTGATGATTCAGCAATTCAAGGGTCAGCAGGCTGGCGTGGCCTTCGTTCAGGTGGTACTTGCGAACCTGGAAGCCGAGAATCTGCAACAGGCGCGCGCCGCCGATGCCAAGGACGATCTCCTGCTTGAGTCGATAACTCTTGTCGCCGCCATAGAGGTGGTCGGTGATTTTACGGTCTTCCGGAAGGTTGCCGGGGATGTCGGTGTCCAGAAATAGCACCGGCAGCTCACCACCTGTCGGGCTCTTGACGCGGTACATCCACGCCTGAACCTTCACATCACGATTCTCTACCGTTACCAGCGCCTTACCAGGTAAAAGTTCAAGCAGATCCTCGGGCCGCCAGTCAACCGGACTTTCCTGTTGCCAGCCCTGTTCATTGAAGGTTTGCCGAAAATAACCTTTGCGGCTGATCAGGGTAACCGCCACCAGGGGAAGTTTCAGGTCCGCTGCGCTCTTGATCGTGTCACCGGCCAGGACGCCGAGGCCGCCGCTGTAGGTGGGGATCTCCGTGGTCAGGCCGATTTCCATTGAAAAATAGGCGATCCGTGATATTTCCGTGTAATTTCTCCAACTGTTCATTCGTTGCCTCGATATCCATGTCTAGTGACAAGTAGTATTGATTCGTCGTCACCCCAACGACCAGGTGTGTGCCATTCACTATCCTTGCATAATAGCATACAAAAAGTTCATTTTCCGTGCAGAATACGACGATTTTTCATTTCGTTGTATTTGATGAAAAACTTGCATAATTGTCTGGTTTATGGAAATAAATGATCATTTCATAACGTATTACTGACTGTCGGGGAATGTATGGCTTATGTATGAATCTTTTTTTGCCTTCAAGGAAAAACCCTTTTCCCTGACACCGAACCCGCGTTTCCTTTTTCTCAGCAAAACCCATAACGAAGTTTACGCCCATCTGATCTACGGAATCGAACACAGGACCGGTTTTGTCGAAGTGACCGGTGAGGTTGGCACCGGCAAAACGACTATCCTGCGGACACTCCTTTCGCATCTTGATGAAGACAGATATCGTGTTGCATTTATCTTCAACCCCAAGCTGACTGCTTTTGAACTCCTGCGCAATATCAATCGTGAGTTCGGGGTCGCCGATGACGGATTGAGTAATCCAGACCTGATTCACTCTCTCAACGAGTTTCTGCTGGCCGAGAACCGGGCTGGCAGGACCCCGATCCTGGTTATCGATGAAGCCCAGAACCTGTCCGGGGAAGTTCTTGAGCAAATCAGGCTTCTATCCAACCTGGAAACGGAAGAGGACAAGCTGATCCAGGTGATCCTGGTCGGACAGCCGGAGTTGCGCAACCACCTCAACGATCACAGCCTGAGACAGCTCAACCAGAGGATCGCAGTACGCTATCACCTGCGCCCCCTGAACGGTGAAGAGACGTCTTCTTATATCCTGAATCGGCTTAAAATTGCCGGTCGTCCGGATATGAACGTTTTTTCTTCCGGGGCCCTGAAGAAAATCTTTAAATACTCAGGTGGCGTACCGAGGAGGATCAACCTGATCTGTGACCGGGCGCTGCTGACGGCTTATACGGAAGATCGTGGTATCGTCTCGGCCAGCGATGTCAGGCAAGCCGTCGCCGAACTGGAAGGAATGGGTGAGGGCACTGCCGGTGGGCCATTGCCCTGGAAGGCAACCTTGCTTGCCGCCATGGTCTGCCTGGTCATCCTGGCCGGTTTTCTTGCCCTTGAACCTTTTGGCATGAACCCTACAAGCACGCCTCCGGTCAACTTGAAGCCGTCACCTTCAAGCCCGCCCACTCAGCCGACAAACACACCTGCCGAGCCCACCGTGGGGCAGCCGGACAGCCTGGTCGCCAGTTTCAATGCGCTCTTCTCCCTCTGGAAGGCGCCTCTGCTTGATGGACTGTCAACCTCCGCCGGCCTTGATATCGATCGCGAATTGTCCGCGCGCGGGTTCGAGCTGGTTCGGCTGGCCGGTGGTTTTGATGACCTGCGCAAATACAATGTGCCGATCCTGATCCCGTTGTCAGAAGATCAGGGCGGTGGCTACCTGGCTGTACTCGGGCAGGACTCTCCGGACAACTGGCGAGTTGTTCCCGCCTATAATGGCCGGGACATCCTCAGTTCGGCAAGGCTCAACGCCCTTGGCATGCGTATGGCCATGGTCCCCTGGGTCGATTTTGCGGAGATAGGCAACGTTGCCGCACCGGGTACCAGCGGGGAAAACGTCAGGCGCCTGCAGTTTCTGCTCGGGCTTGCCGGATGTGTCGATGTTCCGACCAATGGCCGCTATGATTCACGCAGCATAAAATGTGTAAAGTCTTTTCAGAGAGACCACGGGCTGGTTGTTGACGGTCTGGTCGGACAGCGTACTCTGATTCTCATTTACCAGGTCGCCGGAGCATATGATATGCCCAGGCTGTCCTGATATTTTCAGGAACCCATCAGATGAGTTCGATACTTAAAGCGCTCAGGAAACTCGAGGAAGAAAAGCGGGGCGGAAAGCTTCAAGCCCCCGATCTTCGCGTTGACCAGGGCCAGTCAACTACTGCGAGGAAATCTTTACTGTCACTGGTCGTCG
>JAFDBW010000221.1 GCA_019313105.1 Deltaproteobacteria bacterium
CTTGCGTATGCCCTTTCTACGTTCTGAATGTCATTTAGTCTCCAAGTCGTCTCCTGTGACTAGTCTCCAAGTCGTCTCCTGTGACAACCCTTTGCGACTGCTCGTCATGTACTGGTCGAACCGATTGTAGAGGGGATGAACGACAAAGGGCCTTGCCGACGGCAAGGCCCTTTTATTATCCATTTTTCCATGCAAGTTACGCCGTTCCAGGCGAAGCTCCTGCGACGCCGACGGGCTCAGCAAAAAAACTGCTGGCATGACTCGTCTCCTGTCGGTCGAGAACCCTGCCGATATCCGTCTGGGTCAAAATGCCGGCAACACCTCCCCGGTCATCAACCACAAGAACGCGCCTGACCGTCTTCTCCTGCATCTTGCCGATTGCTGCAAGAGGCGGCGTTGTCATCGGCGTTGTCACAATTGACGAGCTCATCACGTCGCCCACCAAAACCGTGGTCAGGTCAATGCCATCGGCAATACAACGCACCACGTCACGCTCTGTGAACATACCAACGGGAATGGCATCATCGACGACCACGACACAGCTGACCGATCGGCGCGCCATCAGTGAGAGCGCGTAACGGGCGGGGACATCCGGCGCCACGTTCAGAACCTTGGAGGTCATCAACTCGATCAGATCACTGACCCCTGCAAACGCTTCCTCACACAGGGAATGCACGAGGTCTGTCTGGGTAAATATTCCTGCCATATCAAGCTGTGAATCGAGCACAACGAGATGACGGATATGATGTTTGCTGAATACGCTGTAGGCCTGTGCAACACTCATGTCTTCCGATGCTGTCATCACCGGCTTGTTCATCACTTCCTTGATCAGGAGATCGGGTTGTCCCAACAGCCAGTTTGCGGCAAAGACGATATCTCTCTCCGTCAGGATTCCGACCGGTTCACCATGCGCAAGAACAATCACACAACTGATGCATTTCTCGCTCATGAGTTTCATTGCGTCAAGAACCGTCGCGTCCGATTCAACAGCGACAACAGGACAAGATGCATACTCACCGATAGTTTGTTTCATTTTCCCCCCAGCACCATTCTCATCAGAACTACGCCATTCCCCTGCCTACGATCAGGCCATTTGCCCGAAATTGAAACATAATAGGCATTATCAAAGATATCCTGAGTAATTATGCAAGTTTAATTCCATCAGCCAAGCCATCCTGTCAGTAAATTGAGAGGTATTTCCCTGGGCAAATAAAAACTGAAACCCTGGTTGTTTATCGACACAGGTACAGCAGAACCGGCAGGCTGGAAGACCCTTCTAAAAGATTAATTCCTGGTAGGCCTTCTGGTAAACGGCGCGGTCCGCTTCTGAAAAGCAGACGACCATCACCCGGGGTGCATGATCTTCAGAAACGACAAAATCATGGATCACCCGCAATGCAATTCGGCTGGCTCTTCCTATCGGAAACCGGTAGACTCCTGTACTGATCGACGGAAAAGCGATGCTGCGTAATTTGTGCTTTAGGGCCAGCTCCAAACTGTTGCGGTAACAGCTTGCCAGGAGGTTGTCTTCGTTGTGGTCACCACCGTGCCAAACCGGACCTACAGTGTGAATCACATGGCCGGCAGGCAGGTTATAACCGGAGGTGAGTCTGGCTTCTCCTGTCGGGCAGCCACCTAGTTTACGGCATTCTTCGAGCAATTGCGGTCCGGCAGATCGATGGATGGCCCCGTCCACGCCGCCGCCGCCCAAAAGGCTCTGGTTGGCAGCATTGACAATTGCATCGACTTCCAGTCGGGTAATGTCTCCCTGGACGATTTCTATCTTGTCTTCCAATAACTAATGCCTCCTGCGGTTTTTTCGCAAACGGACACACCTAAATGGTACCGACAATTGTCTTGGAAGCAAGTCGACAACTCAAAAGTGTCTGCCACCCTGACAAGTTTTCCGTAGTGTGTATTGTTTCAGGAATGGCAACAGCCCTTATCTGATCAAAGTTTATCTCTTGCAATGGGAGGCTGATTTCCCGGGTCAGCTTTTCACGAACAGGGACAGGAAGGAACTGATAGAGCAGGCTGACATGCGGTTCAAAATCATGGATTGGAGTTTGCCATAGTGCTTTCTGCAGGGAATCCCGCAACCAGTGGAGCTTATTGTCAGATCTGAGTCTGACGAAGAGGGTCTGGGTCAATCTGTCCCTGAACGCCAGTCCGCTCGTGCGCAGGGTTAACGGAGGACAGCGTCTTGCAAGTGCCGCCGTGATCGCAAGTTCCTCCTGCAGCGAAGAACGGCGACAGGAAAAAATCGTCAAGTGCGGGACAAACTCTGGCGAAGAGAAACGGCCGGCCAGGTCCGTAATCAAGGTCTGGAGGATTGCGCAGTCCGGTTGTCGAGGGACCAGCCAAATAGCGGCTCGGGGCAAAAGACAGTTGTTTTTATTCAATTCCCGCTCCTCACTGAAAAACGTCCGGCCCGAACCGGCCAGGGATTGCAGCGCCTTGAAAAGAGTTTAGAATGAAACTTGTGGATATGCCAAGCGTTGCAATCACACAAGGCGGGAATTGACCAGGGCCGACGTAAATATTGCTGGTGACTGCGTCAACCTGACAGGACGCTGTCTGCGCATCAGGACAGTCATGGACAGCTTTTATCCGCCCCCTACATCAGGGGCCACAACAAGACCGGCCTGATGGCCGGCGGGGTACGTCTGAGTCCGCAGGCTTGATGCCCGGGTCAGCGCCGAAGCCAACAGCCAAGAGTCTCTTGCTTCGACAAACATTAACGGTCGGTCTGCACAGCCGGGCCTATCATTCTGTCTCCGGGCCAATGTCGCTCGGCAATTGCAATAAAGGGTTTTGTCATGATCAACATCTGGAAATGCGACCTCTGTGGCTATGTCCACAACGGCGCAGAAGCGCCATCATCCTGCCCGGTCTGCGGCGCAGACAAAAGTCATTTTTCGCCTTTGGAAATCAAAAGAGCGCCTGTCGCAAAACAGACGACCAATGCATGGCAATGCAGCATCTGCGACCATATTGCAGAGGGACATGCAGCACCCGAGTTCTGCCCGGTATGCGGTGCAGCGGCAGCCCTTTTCCATCCATACGAAAGGGGGGAGACCCCGATCATACAGGCAAATATCAGCAAACTGGTCATCCTGGGTGCCGGGATTGCCGGGATGACTGCCGCAGAGGAGGCTCGTCGACAATCCGCTGACGTTGAAATAACCATTATCTCCCGGGAGATGTCGCTGCCCTATTTTCGTTTGAACCTGACCCGTTTCCTGGCCGGCGAGGTCGCCGAAAGTGACCTGCTGATCCAACACCAGGAATGGTTCGACGCACAAAAGATCGAATATCTTGCCGGCGATGCCCAGGCGATCGATCGTGAAGAGCAGAAAATCACTTTACGCGACGGCAGACAGTTGCGCTACGATCGACTGATCCTGAGCAATGGTGCACACCCCTTCATCCCGCCGATTCCCGGTGCCAATCGTGACGGAGTGACCGTGCTGCGGACACTCGAACATGCCAAAAAATTGATCGATGCTCTGCGACCGGGGTGCCGGGCGGTCTGTGTCGGTGGAGGACTGCTCGGGCTGGAAACCGCATGGGCTCTGCAGAAACGTGGAGCACAGGTCAGCGTTCTCGAGGGTTTCAACTGGTTGCTGCCGCGACAGCTCCCGCCCAAGGCGGCAGAATTGCTCAGGACCTATCTCTACAATAAGCATATGACGATAGAATGTGGCATCCAGGTCAAGGAGTTCACCGGTGACGAAGCCGTGCACGGCATACTGCTTGAAGACGGCCGCGAAATCCCGGCCGACATTGTTGTCCTCGCCACCGGTGTGCGACCGAACAGTTACCTGGCAAGAGATTGCGGTCTCAAGGTGCAAAACGGGGTGATTGTCAACGACCGGCTGTTCACATCCGACGAGCATATCCTTGCTGCAGGTGACGTCACAGAACACCAGGGGCGGGTTTACGGAATCTGGCCGGCCAGCTATGCGCAGGGGCTGGTTGCCGGTGCCAACGCAATCGGCGGCACTATGGAATTTCCCGGCATACCAATGACCAATCGTATCAAGGTACTCGATGTTGACCTCTTCAGCATCGGCCAGATTCAGCCTACCGATGCCAGTACGCGGCTTTTCGAAGTCCTGGAAGGCGGCAGTTATCGTGGACTGGCCTGTCATGATGGCCAGGTTGTTGGTGCGGTTCTTTATGGCGACATGCAATTGATTGCCCCCATGCAGAAGGCCGTCGAACAAGGGCTGCGCATCCTGGAGACAGACGAGCTGATCACTTATTTTCCCGGTCTTCAGCAGTCAATCGGCTGACCTCCGAGTGACATGGGCAAAAAAACTCAACAGATCGACCATGGCAGGATGCTCGTGGCGAAGGCACGCAAAATCGTCGCCTTTTGTGGGGCGGGGATCTCAACCGAGTCAGGGCTGGCAGATTTCCGCAGCAAAGGCGGCCTTTGGGAACGCTACCGGATCGTCACGTTCCAGGAATTTCTCGCCAGTCACAAAAACCGCGTCGAATACTGGTCGATGCGTCGGGAACTGATCCCTGGCCTGCTGAATGCACAACCGAATCCGGCCCATCATGCCTTGGCAAAGCTCGAAGCAGACGGCAAACTGGACTATGTGATTACTCAGAATATAGATGGTCTGCATCAGGCCGCGGGCAACAGGCGAGTCATTGAATTGCACGGTACAAACATCACCGCATCATGTCTGACCTGCAGTCGGCAGTGGCCTATTACTGAGATACAACAACGCCTGGAGGCGGGGGACCTGGATCCGCACTGCGAGAAATGCAACGGCCTGATCAAACCCGACACGGTGTCCTTCGGTCAGTCAATGCCGACCGAAGCTATGGATATGGCCTATCAGGCAGCCGCCAAATGTGACCTGCTCCTGATGATCGGTTCTTCGCTCGAGGTACAGCCCGCCAACCAGTTCCCACTGGTCGCCCATCAATCAGGGGCCAACCTGATCTTTATCAATCGCACGCCGACGCCGTATGACCACCTGGCCGCACTCCGCTTCAGTGAAAGTGCGGGACAAATCATGCAATCCTTGATCGAATAACATTCTTGTTCAGAAATAACAAAGGGCCCACCATCAATTGGCGGGCCCCTGTACTTTATCCTGCATGGCAGCCTGCTTTGCAGACACCTGATCTCGTTCGGTTACTGTTCCTGTTTGACAAAAACAGTCTGGTCATTGCATTCCAAACACTTCATCGGCTTGCAACGGCCTTCTTTTTCATATCCAGATTCTTCACAGTTCCAGATCGCCATACAAAGCTCCTTTCATTTGAAGACGATTATAGTCTTATATAAGCCGGTCTCAGCTAAGCTATCAAGCCCTCTTGATAAAGGGACTGCAATTACAAAGGTCTTCAGCGTTGTTCGCCATAATATTGCAATTATGGCAGATATACCCGGGGTCATTCGTTCGGGCGGCAACTTCCTCGTGCAAACCTTTTTTTTTCAACTGGCAGATATGCAGGTGATGGGATGTTGGGTCGGCGCATTCTTTATCGACAGGTTCTGACATAAAGCCTCCAGCGTCTTGAGATGTTGTCGCCAGTATAACATCCCCTAGTCGAAATACCGCAACCCGATAAGCCCTTTGAGGTTAATCTTCTGTCAGAAGAACCGCTTCGGCAACGTCCCGCAGCGATTTGCGTTTGTCCATGGCAAGTTTCTGCAAGCGTCGGAAAGCCTGGGGCTCATCCATGCCGCGTTTCATGAGGACGCCCTTGGCACGATCAATAACTTTTCTCGACTCAAGCGTTTCCTGCAGTTTGCTGACCTCGTCGCGCAGACTGGATAGTTCGACGAACTGGTGTATAGCCAGGTCCACAGCAGCAAACAACTGCTCAGCACGTACCGGTTTGACCACGTAATTCATGACCCCTGCCATCCGGGCCCGTTCGATGGTTTCGGACTCCGTGTTGGCCGTGACCAGAACGATCGGCAAAGGCTTTATCTTGCCTATTTTTTCAGCAGCGGTGACGCCGTCCATAACAGGCATACCGACATCCATGACGGCCAGAAGGATCTCCTGGTGTGTCGCGATCTCAACCGCCTGAACACCATTTTCAGCCTCTAGAATCTCGTCAAACCCGTATCCGGCAACAATTTCGGCGACCTGACGTCGCAACAGAGGTTCATCATCAACAACCAATGCACGCTTCATGGCAGAGTGCTCCTAGTCTTTAGTAAGAGAATTAACTGTAAGGATGCAATGCATCAGCAATGCCGAAACGGCTTCGCCCACCGATAAACAGGGCAACCGGTTGGCACACATCAAATAAAAAACCGCACCCTTGCCAGATGCGGCTGCGAGATCTAATCAAATCCCGGTGGCTTAATTGCCAAGTTCTGCCCAAATCTGTTGAGCTATGCCCTGAGCCGTTTCTATTTGTTTGGGGGTCATCTGTTGCTGGGCGCTGTCCTTGTATTTCTGCGCATCTTCATGACCTTTTGAAGCAGCCACAGACCACCAGGCATAGGCGGCTTCTGTACTCTGTTTGACGCCCTGACCCTTGAGATACAAAAGGCCGAGTTTGTACTGGGCCTTCACATATCCCCGAGTGGCCGCCAGATGATAGTTTTTCGCCGCCTCTTGGTAATCCTGAGGGATGCCACGGCCCTCCTCGAAGGCCGTGCCTAAATAGTATTGGGCGCGGGGCTCTCCTTGCTCGGCAGCCATGCGATACCACTTGACCGCCTCCTTGTCACTCTGGGGAACACCAAGGCCATCCTCGTACAGAAGCCCTATATTTGCCTGGGCAACGGCACTACCGTTCTCAGCCTCAATCAGCCATAGTTTACGGGCCTTTTCATAATCACCAAAGTTGGCAGCGTCTAAAGCATCGTCCATGTTGTCGGCCAAGACTGAAGACGTTACCAATACAAGTGCAAGGATAACAATACTGATAGGTAAATTTCTCATGATTCCCTCACCGCAAGGCCTTTTGGTAAACCATCAATGGCGCCGTCATACTCCCCTCAGATCATATCGTCATCGGAATTGCCCTGAAGGACTCATGTCCGGACAATGACTCATCTGGAAATTTAGTCTTTGCAATCTAACAGGTCTTTTGATTGTTCGACAAGACTTTTGCCACACAAATTGTTTCATTTCAAACCTTTGTTCGCTGTTCCCTTGCTTTTTGAGCGAGCCTTTCATTATATTAATCAGCACGGTTCAGCTTTCCCTGACTGTATGACTTTTGGACATGATCCTTTGCACGAACTCAGTCTCACTCAGAATATTGTCGACCTGGCAATCGAATATGCCGCACGCGAAAAGGCCGTAAAGGTTCTCAGCATCACCCTGGAGATCGGCGCCCTTTCCGGGGTCGTCGCCGAGGCTGTTGAATTCGCCTTTGATGTCTGCAGCAAAGGAACTCTGGCCGAGGGGGCCAACCTGGAAATCCGTCATGTCAGTGGCCGGGGCAGGTGCCTCGATTGCCAGACAGAAACAGAAATCGAGACCCTGACTCATCTCTGCCCGCATTGCGGCAGCCTGGCCCTGGAAACGGTACAGGGCCAGGAGATGAAATTCACCGAGATGGAGATCGACTGACCATGTGTACCGAATGCGGCTGCAGTTCAACGGATCATTCGCATCATCATGAACACGAGTCCCGCACGATCCGTGTTGAAGAAGACCTGCTGGCAAAGAACAACCGGCTGGCGGCCGGCAACCGGCAGCTCTTCACATCAAGCCATCTGCTGGTGCTCAACCTTGTAAGCTCTCCAGGCTCAGGCAAGACTTCACTCCTGGAGCGAACCCTCGCTGATCTCAAGAGGCGGTTCAACTTTTCTGTTCTAGAGGGCGACCAGCAAACCACCAACGATGCCGACCGGATAGCTGCGACAGGCGTACCGGTCAAGCAGCTCAACACCGGCGCGGGCTGTCACCTTGATGCCCATATGGTCGGTCACGGCGTCGAAAGTTTTGACCTGGCCGAAACCGATATCCTGATGATCGAAAACGTTGGCAATCTGGTCTGCCCGGCAGCTTTCGATCTTGGTGAAGACCACAAGGTGACGGTCCTCTCGGTTACCGAAGGTGAAGACAAGCCGCTCAAGTACCCGCAGATGTTCCAGGCCTGCGACCTGATGCTGATCAACAAGATTGATTTACTCCCGTATCTCAACTTCGACCTTGAGCAATGCAAGGCTTTTGCCCGTCAAATCAACCCGCGAATCGAAATCATGGAGCTGTCCTGCCAAACCGGCGCAGGGATGCAGCAATGGTATGACTGGTTAATGGCGGGCGTTGCCCGCAAGAATCCCGGGCGGCGGGGCGCGGGGCGCGAATAGAGTCTTCCCCCGCCACTCGCTACGCACTGCATGCGACGAGCAAGAGCGACAAAGGAGCGAACGGCCATGTGTTTAGGTGTCCCGATGCAGGTCAAAACCATAGCAAACGAGATGGCGGTTTGTGAAATCGATGGTGTAAGACGCGACGCCAGTCTTATGATGATTGACGATGTCGAGGTTGGTGATTATGTATTGATCCACGCCGGCTTTGCCATCGAGAAGATCGATGAAGAGGAAGCCCGACTGACACTACAGGCGCTGCGTGATGCCCTTGATATGGGTCTGGTCCCGGAATGAAACATCAGGACGACTACCGCGACCCGGAACTTGCCCGATTGCAATTGCAGGCGATCGGCGAAGCAGTTGCCGGGTTTGACCGCAGCATGACTTTAATGGAGGTCTGCGGCACCCACACCATGGCAATCTACCAGCACGGTATCCGCTCCCTGCTGCCCGAAAAGATCAGGCTGATCTCCGGCCC
>JAFDBW010000222.1 GCA_019313105.1 Deltaproteobacteria bacterium
CGGTCGGCTACGGTGACATGGCACCGGTGACCACGGTGGCGCAGACCCTGGCGACCACGGAGGCGTTGGTCGGACAGGTTTACCTGACCATTCTCGTTGCAAGGCTGGTCGGCATGTTCCTGATGCACCAGCAACAGCCCAAAGAGTGACGACGGTGACCGGACAAAAAAAGAGGCCGGCGTTTAACGCCGGCCCTTTTGGTTAAAAGCTTTTTCTTCGCTTATTTACTCCAGCGATAATTGACCATCAACCCCATCATAAATTGCTTCTCATCTCCCTCATCATCGACGATCGGACTGTCCTTGGCGTCATTCAGCAAAGCCTTGTAAGAGGCCATCCCCATGATCCCCCACTTCTCCCAGGGAGTGTAATGGGCAACCAGGTTGATGCCGACATCCTTGAGACCGGAATCCGCCGAGTAATTGGGCAGACTGCTGCTGCTGTTGCTGCCGCGGTTGCCGGGATTGACGCCAAAATAGGTGTCCATATAATCATCGTCTGCATAGGTCAGGAACACGCCGGGGGTCAGGGTCAGTTCAGGCATGGCCTTCCACCGGTAGCCGGCATTCGCCTGGATGAGATAGCCGTCATGCTCGTCTGAAACGTCGGCCAGCAATTCCAGGCCGAACAACAGGTTGTCGATGTTTACCCCGCCGAAGACACCGGCTTCGAAGGCGGCATCGATTTTTTTCATTCTATCGACCCGGTCGTTATCGACATCATCGCGCTCGGGGCGATAATTCAGAACCGGACCGAGGCTGAACTGCTTGTCGGCGAGCAGGTTGACCTTCAGGTTGGGCCCCATCAATTTGACGAAGCGGCCGCTGTCATAATTATGCTGGAACATGAACAACGGCACGCCGGTGGTGTCCTCAGAACCTTCATAATCAGGCGCCGCTCCGGCCCCCAAGCCAACCATCCCGTTAAGCGCCCAGACCGGGGTTGCAACCAGCATCAGGCCCAGGAACAAACCAACAAGCCGTGAAAATTTCATAATTGAGTCTCCCGTTTGAATTCGTGTTGATTTAAAAGAGTGCTATCCTTGTAAATACCTAGCATAGTATAAAGCATAAAAATTATTCTGCAACCACTTGAAATCTGGTTTAGAAAACATTTTTTGACGTCGCGGTTGCAACTCATCGACGGCAGGAAGTGGCAAGAACAGCTGATGCTTCGCAAACATTGCATACTGGTACTCGTCCTGGCCCTCGTCCAGTTCGCAAGCACCCATGCCCTGGGCGGGGAGGCCTCGGTCAGTCTCGACATTGCCGGGCTCAAAGGAGAACAGCTGCGCAATGTCGAAGCGGCCCTGGCAATGCCGCCTGGAATTGTCAGGGACAACGAAGTGGAAGAGCACTGGCTCGAACACTTCGTCAACAGGATGCCTGAGCTGGTCGCCGACGCTCTGGAGCCCTTCGGCTTCTACCGCAGCGCAACCAGCGCCAGCATTGAAAAAACTGACGAACTCACGTACCGGGTCATGGTCAAGATCGATCCGGGGCCGCAGACAAAAGTCCGCACTCTGAACATACGAATCACAGGTGAAGGAGACCAGAATAAGCAGTTGCTGAGCATAATCCGCGAATTCCCTTTGCGAGTGGGTGACTCCCTCGATCACCGGTTGTACGAGCAGGGCAAGCTGGACCTGCGACTCGAGGCCAACAATTTGGGTTTCCTGGAAGGACATTATACCACCCGGGTCATCCGGGTTGACCCCGGGCAGAATGCTGCAGACATCGAACTTGCGTTTGCGACCGGCCCGCAATTCTATTTCGGCAAAACATCTTTTAACGATGCCAGCGACAGTTATCCGGAAGATTTCCTGCGACGTTTTTTGACCTACCGGGAAGGCGAGGTCTTCTCGCACCGGCAATTGCACCGCAGCCGTCTGAAGTTTTATGCGGCCGATCGCTTCGACAACGTTCTGATGGTCCCGCTGATGGATGAAAAAGTCGGCCGCAAGATCCCGATTCGCGTTGACCTGGTCAGTGGCAAACGCCATCGCCTGCGTCCCGGGATCGGCTACGGCACCGATACCGGGGCACGCGTCTCGCTCAGCTACAAAAACTTGAAATCCGGCGAACATCCGCATGCGCGCCTGGCCGACCTCAGCCTGGCGGAAAAGACCCAGTTTTTCGAGTCCAGTTACACTATCCCCCGGCCGGGCAGCTCCGACGACAACCTGATCGGCACCGTCGGCGTCCGCGACGAGGACCTCGACAGCTACGAAACCCGGATGTACTACGTCGAGGTGGAGAGATCCTACGGCCTGGCGCGCGGTAAAATCGGTTCACTGTTCCTGCGTTACCTGTACGAAGATGGCGACGTGGCTAACGAAGACGACAAGATCGCTAAGCTGGTTATCCCGGGTGTGCGTTACTACCAGAGGGACTACGACGATCCCCTCAACCCCACAAGTGGTTACCAGTTCCGGGCCGAGCTGCGCGGCAGTCATGACGCCCTGTTGTCCAATCTGACCATCGGCCAGGTGATCGCCGCCGGCAGCTTCATGCTGCCGCTGACCAGTAACCTGACCCTGCATCCGCGGGTCGAGGCGGCCACATCTATCAAGGACGATGAATTCAGCGATGTCCCGCCATCCATGCGCTTCTTCGTCGGCGGCAACAACAGCGTGCGTGGTTACGCCTTCAAGTCACGCGGTCCCGAGAACAAGTATGGTGATGTGATCGGTGGCGATTCCCTGCTGGTCGGCAGCCTCGAGCTGGAATACGCCCTGAACGAACAGTGGGGACTGGCGCTCTTCTATGACGCCGGCAGCGCCTTCGATGCCGGCGAGGATATGGATGTCTACGAGGGTGCCGGGATCGGCGTGCGACGCTACACCCAGATCGGACCGATCAAGCTCGACATTGCCACCCGGGTCAATGACGACAACGAAAAGATCCGACTGCATTTCAGCGTAGGGTTTGACATATGAATCGTAAGCTTGTCATAAGCTGCACTCTGCTTGTGCCGATAAGCCTGGCAATAGCTGCCTTCGTTTTCTGGTGCCTTTACACGACGGCCGGGACACGTTGGCTGATCAACTCGGCCGGCAATTTTTCCGAACTGAACATTACCATCACGGAACTCGAAGGCTCGCTGCTTGATAACTTGGCCGTCAAGGAACTGCGTGTCACTTGGGAAGATGGTGAGGTCAGCGCCGGCAACATTAAATTGAGCATCCGTCAACTCCGCCCCTTCTCCAGATTATTGGCCATAGAAGAATTGAGCATCAGCCGGCTTGTCCTGCGACTCGACGAGGACAGCGAAGATACGACCGCCGATTCTGATGAAGACCCCGGTTCAGACGCCCTGCTTGCTGCGTTCCCCGGCTGGCTCAAGATCACAATCGACCAGCTGGAGATCTCCGGGTTCGTTTACCGCAACACGGCAGAACCCGATGACGACGTGGTGATTGCCGACCTGATCGCCGGGCAGTATCTGCTAGTCGACCAGCGGCTCGTCTCGCGGGATTTTTCCTACCACTCCCCCTATGTCGAACTCGATGGCGAGTTCGAATGGGAGCTGGCACGGCCGCACCTGGAGATGACGGCGAGCGTCTACCTCCCCGAGACCTGCGTCGAGTCGGCATTGCTTGACTCCATTCTGGTTCCGATCAGGTTCCCCGGACATATCGAACTGGTCGGCGACTGGAACAATTTCAACGGCCCGGTTCAATTAGGCATCAAGGATCAGGCCGGAGACGCGGTCTGGCTGACCGCCACGGCGATCGGTTCTTGGCGCGGCATTCGCTTCGACAACCTCGAAGGTCGTTACCTTGGCGGCGCAATCTCCGGCGAGCTCGACATGGCATGGATCGACGCTTACCGACTGGAAGGTCAGCTCTCAGGGCAGGAGCTCAACCCTTCGGCCCTGATCGATGGCGCGGCGGGGTCAACCAGCTTCGATGCTTCCGGGGAATTGTACGTCCCGTACGACGATGAACCGTTGCAGGCCGGGCTCGATGCGATGATTCATGAAGCCCGGCTCAAAGGTCATGCTCTGCAGGGCAAGGCAGCCGGGCAGTGGCTTGGCCAGGAGCTGGTCGGTCTGCATCTTGACCTCGCTGGAGACGCCGCGCGTCTGTGGGCGAAAGGTATTCCTGCGCAACGGGTCGATATCGATCTCGAAGTCTCTGACCTGACCATGTATCAGCAGGGAGTCTCCGGCCAGGTCGCCGCCGGCGGCTGGCTAAGCTGGTCGGAGGACTCTTTTGCCGGCGAGATCGACGGCTATGGCGAGGACCTGGCCTGGCAGGACGTCAAGGTACAGAGGATCGAGCTCCAGGGGCGGCACCG
>JAFDBW010000223.1 GCA_019313105.1 Deltaproteobacteria bacterium
CAGAAACTCGCGGTTTGCCGGGACATCACGGAGCGCAACAAGGCGGAAATGGATTTACAGGAAGCCAATCGCGAACTCGACGCTTTCGTACACTCGGTGTCCCATGACCTGCGGGGAATTCTTGCGCCGGTTGTCACCTACATCGACTTTCTGCGCCTGACGTACGCAGATGTGCTTGACCAGCAGGTCCTGCAGATTCTCACCGAGGCAGAACACCAGAGTGAGCGGGCCATCGCCCTGCTCGACGACCTTCTCGACCTGGCTCTGGTCAGCCATATCAAGCCCGGAGAGCATACGACCGATGCCAACATGATCGTCGATGAGATCCTGCTTGAACAAGCGCTCGAAAAGTCCGATCACCCTGAGATCATGGTCGACTCGCTGCAGCAGACCTGGCTGCCGGAGACCTTCGTTTACCAGATCTTCTCGAATTTGCTCGGCAACGCCTGCCGGTACGCTCCCGTGGACAGTGGCCCGATCAAAGTCGGCTGCTGGGACGAAGCGAACCAGGTCACTTACTACGTCCAGGATCACGGACCCGGCGTCCCGCTCAAGGAAAGCGAACAGATTTTTGACATCTTCTTTCGCGGCAAGTCCTCCCAGGGCCATCGCGGTACAGGCGTCGGCCTGGCGATTGTCCGCAAGATTGCCATAAGGTGTACCGGGCAGGCATGGGTCGAACAGACCCCTGGCGGTGGCGCGACATTCTGCGTGTCGTTACCCAAAGTCCCCGCCTTTGGTCAGAGCGCCCCGGACAAGTCCTGATTCAGCCAGATCCGAACCGGAGCATGGTCGGCCATGACACTCCTTCCTCAGAGATTGATCCACAAGATTCAGCAGCAACTCAACGAACATTTCGGGCCGCTTGCCTGGTGGCCGGCAGACACCCCTTTCGAAGTCGCCGTCGGCGCGATTTTGACCCAGAACACGGCCTGGAGAAATGTGGAATACGCTATCGACAACCTCAAACACGCCGGGGTCATCTGTCCGGAAGCGCTTGCCGAACTTGCTCTCGGCAAACTGGAACAGCTGATCAGGCCGGCCGGTTTTTTCCGACAAAAAGCCTGCCGCCTGCAGAACCTGGCCCGACACCTGGTCAATCACTGGGATGGAGACGTGACCGCCCTATGCAGTGGGCCCCTTCCTGAAGCCAGGAACAGGCTCCTGGCCCTGGCGGGAATCGGTCCGGAGACGGCCGACTCGATCCTTCTCTACGCAGCAGCACGCCCCAGTTTCGTGGTTGACGCTTACACCAGGCGCATCTTCCAGCGCATCGGTCTCCTGCAGGGCAACGAAAGCTATGATCAGGTCCGCCAATTGTTCATGCAGCATCTTCCCGAAGAGGTCGCCCTGTATAACGATTACCACGCCCAGATCGTCCAGCTTGCCAAAACCTGCTGTCGCAATCAGAGCACATTATGTGCAGAATGTCCACTTGACCAGACCTGCCTGCACGCCCGTCGAAAGCAGCTTTGCTGAGCACCCGAACGGCCTGCCGAGACGATCAATCGGCCGGGCGAAAGACCTGATTTACCTTGACTTATTCAGCCATTTTGATAAGTTACGGTGTTATAAATCTGAACCAACAGGGGCCCGCGGAGCTGAATTATGGATTACAAAGAGACTCTCAACTTACCGGTCACAGATTTCCCGATGCGCGGCAACCTGCCACAGCGCGAACCTGAGATCATGCAGCACTGGGCCGAGCTCGAGCTTGACCGCAAGGTCAGCGAGCCGAGCCCCGGCAAACCGAACTTCACCCTGCACGATGGCCCTCCCTATGCGAACGGCAATATTCATATCGGGCACGCGCTGAACAAGATCCTCAAGGACATTGTCATCAAGAGCAAGCGCATGCAGGGCTTCTACGCACCTTACGTGCCGGGCTGGGATTGCCACGGCTTGCCGATCGAGCTGAAAGTCGACCAGAAACTCGGCAACAAGAAGCGCGAGATGAGCAAGGCAGAAGTCCGCAAGGAGTGCCGCGCTTACGCCCAGGAATGGGTCGAAATCCAGAGCGAGGAGTTCCGGCGTCTCGGCATCTTCGGCGACTGGCAGCACCCGTACCTGACGATGACCACCGATTACGAGGCGGCCACGGCACGCGAGCTGGCACGATTTGCCGAGCGGGACAGCCTCTACAAGGGACGCAAGCCGATTCACTGGTGTTCGTCCTGTGTCACGGCACTGGCTGAGGCGGAAGTCGAGTATGACGACCACACCTCACCGTCAATCTACGTCAAATTTGCTTACCGGGATGAACTGCCGGCCGGCTTCGCCGAACTCTCCGGCAAGCCCCTGTCGTTCGTCATCTGGACCACGACACCCTGGACGATTCCGGCCAACCTTGCGGTCTGCCTGCACCCGGAACTGCCCTATGTCGCCGTTGACACCGGCAGTGAACTGCTGGTCATGGCTGAGGGCCTCTACGAAAAAGTTCTCGCCGAGCTGAAAATCACCGATTACACGGTCGTCAAAACCTTTCAGGCAGAGGCCTTCGAAAAACGCGCCTGCCGTCATCCGATCTATGACCGCGTCTCGCTCCTGGTCCTCGGCGACTATGTCACCCTGGAAGCCGGCACCGGTTGCGTTCACACCGCCCCGGGACACGGTCACGATGACTACCTGACCGGTCTGCGCTACAACCTTGAAATCTACAACCCGGTCGACGACTACGGTCGCTATCGCAAGGACCTTGAATTCTTCGGCGGCGAGAAGGTTCCGGCGGTCAATCCGCAGGTCTCTGCCAAGTTGGCCGAAGTCGGCGCCCTGCTTGGCGAGGACAAGGTTGCACACAGTTACCCGCACTGCTGGCGCTGCAAAAAGCCAATCATATTCCGCGCCACCGAGCAGTGGTTCATCTCGATGGAGGCAAACCAGCTGCGCAAGAAGGCGCTTGAACACATCAACGACGTGCAATGGATCCCGCACTGGGGTCGCGAACGTATCTACAACATGATCGAAAACCGTCCCGACTGGTGCATCAGCCGCCAGCGCAGCTGGGGCGTGCCGATCACGGTGTTTTATTGCGACAAGTGCGACGAGGCGTTGGCTGACGGCAAGGTCATGCACCATGTCGCCGACCTCTTTGAAGCAGGCGGCAGCGACATCTGGTTTGAAAAGGACGCCGGGGAACTCCTCCCCACAGGCACCATCTGCGCCGGTTGCGGACACGACAGGTTCCGCAAGGAGATGGATATTCTCGATGTCTGGTTCGATTCCGGCGTCTCCTACGCCGCCGTGGTGGAAAAGAACCCGCAGCTGCAGTCGCCGGCAGACCTCTATCTCGAAGGCAGCGACCAGCATCGCGGCTGGTTCCACTCCAGCTTGCTGGCGTCGGTCGGCACCCGTGACGCCGCACCATACAAGGAGGTTTTGACACACGGCTTTGTCCTCGATGAAAAGGGTCGCCCGATGTCCAAGTCGGTCGGCAACGTGGTTGCACCGGAAAAAGTCATCAAACAGTACGGCGCCGAGATCCTGCGCCTCTGGGTCGCCACCCAGGACTACCGCAACGACACCCGCGTCGGTGATGCCATCCTCAAGCAGGTTTCCGAGGCCTATCGCCGCATCCGCAATACGGCCCGCTACATCCTCGGTAATATCCACGATTTCGATCCGACCACCGACAGCGTTGCAGACCATGAGCTGCTCGAAATCGATCGCTGGGCCCTGTCAAAACTCGAGGGTCTGGTGAGTCGGGTCCTGAAGGCCTACGAGGCCTATGACTTCCACGTGCTGTACCACGCAGTGCACAATTTCTGCGCCGTCGACATGAGCGCTTTCTACCTCGACGTACTCAAGGACCGGCTCTACACCTCTACGAAGCAGGGGCCGGCGCGCCGCAGGGCGCAGACCGCCATGTATCGCATCCTCGACGCTCTGACCAGGATGATGGCACCGGTCCTGTCGTTTACCGCCGATGAGATCTGGAGTTTCATGCCCGGTGAGCGCGAGGCAAGTGCCCACCTTGCAGAATTCCCGAGATTTGCAGCCAGTCGGGTTGATGTCGAGCTGGAAGCCAAGTATGAACGCCTGCTGGCGGTGCGCAGTGACGTCGCCAAGGTCCTGGAACTGGCGCGCGCCGAAAAAACCATCGGCCATCCCCTGGACGCCCGGGTTGAACTGGCCGCCGGAGGGGACCTCGGTGCGCTGCTGCAAAACGAGGCCGGGCAACTGGCCAGCCTGTTCATCGTCTCGCAGGTCGATCTCTGCGACAGCCTGGAGCACAGCACAACCGGCGAGAATCTGCCGGAACTGCAGATTCGAGTGAGCAAGGCCGCAGGAGAGAAATGTTCACGCTGTTGGAACTACGCCACATCTGTCGGTGAACACACCGAGCATCCGGAGATCTGCCACCGGTGCCTTGAAGCTCTTGCCTGAAAGCGCCCGGGACTCGAACCGGCTGGTTATGTCTAGATACCGCATCCTCGCAATCATCAGCGCTGTCATTATCGCCCTTGACCAGGCCACCAAGCTTTACGTGGACGCCAACTTCCGGCTCCACGAATCGATGCCGGTGATCCGCGGTTTCTTCAACCTGACCTATGTCCGCAACAAGGGGGCTGCGTTCGGCATCCTTGCCGACAACGCCGTGCGGATTCCGTTTTTCATCACCGTGTCGATCGTCGCCATGCTCGGCATCCTCTGGTATATCAATCGCATCAGGAACGACCAGAAGCTGGCAGTTTTCTCCCTGTCGCTGGTCTTTGCCGGCGCCTGCGGAAACCTGATTGACCGTGTTCGTCTCGGCGAGGTGATCGATTTTCTCGATGTCTTCTGGCAACGCTATCACTGGCCGGCTTTCAACGTTGCCGACTCGGCAATTACCGTCGGTGTCACTCTTCTGTTGATCGACATGTGGCGTGAAGACCGCAAGAAATCGACGGAAGCTTCGCAAAAGACTGAATAGGTTAAAGAGGCTGTCCCGGAGGGACTGCCTCGGATTGCTGACCAATTCCGCACGTGAAGCGGGGTTTGTTTTTACCTGACAGGTGGTATTTCTTTGAATCTTGGGGCAACAGATTGTTCATCTGTTGCCCCTTTCATTTTCATCTTGGATTCAAAGACAAAAGCCAGAAGGTTTAAGTTCCGCTCCTGCGGTTGCAAGCTGCCTAATAAGTGTGATCCTGCCAGCCCATATTATCAGCAGTGCGGAGAGGCCCTCTGTAACGGGCCGGCTCGTTTTCTCTGCCGTTCCTGGAAGGCATAGAACCTTCTCGAACGTCTATAGCCCTCTGCTAAGAGATGGTAATTTTGCATACTTTTGTTGCCGGACAAAAGTATGGCGTCCGGCAGTACGCTAACTGCCGGTTTTGGTTTAAATCTTTGAATTTATCTAACGATATAAAATCAAACAAAACCAGGACCGGCGGGGTGCAAACCGCCGGATTTAGTTCCAGGAAAAAGAATCAGGACAATAGCTGGTTCATCTGTTGTCCTCCCGTCGTCAAGTCTGGTTGAACCTTATCAGCAGTTTGAGATTGTCCCGGCTGTGAAACCTCTCTGACTTCTCAGAGTATCAGTCGCAGCAAGAGCTTTGCGGTCGAAAACTTTGGCAAACCAGCTCGACACTGCTATGATTCCAAAGAATACCTAAAAACCTGCTCAAAGAGGACAAACCATTGACCGGCAAATCCGCCATACATCTTGCCAAACGCGCGACTGAGGTCACCCCGTTTCTCGCCATGGAAATCATGGAGAGGGCCAAGCAACTCGAAACGCAGGGGCGGGAAATCATCTATCTCTGCCTCGGTGAACCGGACTTTCCGACCCCGGAGCCGATCGTCAACACCGCACGAAAGGCGATGCTGGCCGGGGAGACCCGTTACACCCATTCGCTCGGCCGGATCGAACTGCGCGAGGCGCTTTCAGACCACTATCAGCAACGCTACGGGGTCACGGTTGACCCGGAGCAGATCATCGTCTCGTCCGGTACCAGTCCGTTGATGCTGCTGCTTTTCGCGGCACTCTGCAATCCGGGTGACGAAGTGATCCTCACCGACCCCGGTTACGCCTGCTACCCGAACTTCATCCGCTTCGTCGGCGGCCAACCCCGTTTCCTGAAAACCCGTCCCGAACAAGGCTTTCAGCCACAGGCGGAAGAGGTCAAGATCCTGATCAACGAGCGGACACGCGCGCTGTTGATCAACTCCCCGGCCAATCCGGCTGGCTCGGTACTGTCCGGCGAGGAATTGGAAAAACTTGCCGGGCTGCCAATTCCACTGGTATCTGATGAGATCTATCACGGGCTGACCTACGAGGGCGACGAGCGCAGCATTCTCGAGTTCACGCAAGAGGCGTTCGTCCTCGGCGGTTTTTCCAAGGCCTACGCCATGACGGGCTGGCGACTCGGCTACCTGATCGCACCGCAAAGTGCCGTCCGGGCTCTGCAGACCTTTCATCAGAACGTGCTGATCAGCGCCAACAGCTTTGTCCAGCTGGCCGGCGTCACGGCTCTGCGTGAATGCGGATCATATGTTGCCGAGATGCGCGCCGAGTATAACCGCAGGCGGCGGCACCTGATCCCGCGACTCGAACAAATCGGCCTGAAGGTCCACACCAGGCCGGTCGGCGCCTTCTACGTCCTCGCCGACGCCCGGCACATCTCCAACGACTCTCTGGCGCTAGCCAGAGAGATCCTCGAAGCGACAGGCGTTGCGGTAACGCCCGGCATCGACTTCGGCCAGGGCGCAGAAGGATTTTTACGATTTTCCTATGCGAATTCGATGGACAACCTGGATAAGGCGGTAAAACGGATTGGGGAATACTTACAAGGGAGATAGCTTCGGAATTCAGAGGTGAAGTAGTGGTCCCTGCTCTCTGTGCGCGGGGCCACTAGGCTGCGGACAAAGTTCAAACAGACTTCATGATAGAGAGGGCAACAGATGATTAATCTGTTGCCCTTGTTGATTACTTGTTGCTTTGCCTTTCTCACCCTTTGAGTGCCGCCGAACAGAATGAAATTAATCCGGGTAAACGGAGGGCGGCCTTCTTTTGCCTACTTTTCTTGGCCGGCAAGAAAAGTAGGGCGCCTGCCGGGCGCAACCGGCAAACAATCAATCAATGCATCTGGATGCAGGGGGTGCGGACCCTGACGTCGCCTTACTTTCTTTGCTTGTGCGAAAGAAAGTAAGCGAAGAAACACACCCCAATTCCTTGCCCGCTGCGCGGGTTCCCGATGCCGCAAAGATGAACGTCGGCAGGGCGAAAACTTGGCTGGCGCCTCAGACAGTTCGCCCTGCTGATCGACGTTAATCGATTCGACAACGGCGGCGACAAAAGGGGAATAAAGTCAAAAGCATAATTAGAAAGGGCAACAGATGGCTCATCTGTTGCCCTAGTCTTCAAAAAAAACTTGCAGGCGAGTCGGGCTGCGGGGGGGGGGGATGATTTACGTCGGCCACCCGCTTCAGGTCAAACCTTTTACAACAGACCCTCTCACATCATCAAATCACATCTCGTGACACGACTCGCAATCTTCAGCAACCCCGAAGGCGGTATCGCCGTCATGACAGGCACCACAGGATTCGCCGTTTTCCATATCTTCCATGGATGCCTTGTTGGCACCCTGCTTCGGCTTGAACAGATCGGGGTGACATTCATCGCAACCGAACATGTCGATGTGGGCGGTATGCGGAAACACCACATTGCCGTTATCCTCGTCCTTGTAGAGGATATCGCCGGCATGGCAGGTTGCACAATCGCCGGTCACGCCAAACGCCGAATCACCATCATGGCAGGCGCCGCACGACTCGCCGCCTTCCATCGCGTCCATGGTTGCGTGGTTGCTGTTGTTCCGCGGTTTGAAGAGGTCGGGGTGGCAATCTTCGCAACCAAACATGTCGATATGAACTTCGTGACTGAATGTGGCAACACCGACGCTCTTGGTCTTGATGGCAATATCGCCAGCGTGACAGGTGACACAGTCGCCGGTCACACTGAAAGCCTGTCGACCGTTGTGACAGGCGCCACAGGATCTGCCCTGCTCCATCATCTCCATGGTGACATGGTTGCTGTTATTCTTTTTTTTGAAGATACTCGGGTGGCAGACATTACATTGGAAGGCATGCAAACTGTGGCTAAACACGACCGGGCCAACACTCTTGGTCTGGATGGAGAGCTTGTCGACCATACCTGCGACACCTCCCATACCTCCCATACCAACAGCATGCAGTTGGGGGACCGGAAAACCAATCAACAGTAGAAGAGAGATTAAGAACCAGCGTCTTGACATATACTTCCTCCATGGACGGTGTCTAGATTATTAAGCTATTTCATGGGATAAATTCGCTTTTACCTCAGCAATAAAAAACATAATTTCTGCAAGGGGCTTTCTTCAACACACAATAACAGAGGATTTAAAAAGCCAACTTTAAACTAACAGATTCTTTCTATTTCATGACCCGTCACTTTGTCAACCAAGTTTGCAACGGCACTGAGGCCGATCCAAGCATGGCCTGAAGAGACATTGCCGGTCTTTCAGCTTTGAAAACGACCCGCTTGGTTCTTGCTTTTGCAAGACAATCTTTTCATTTTCCAAAGAGTTCTATACACTAGGAATAGGGAAACTCTCTACCTTGAAGATCAAAAGCCGATCATTCCGGTTTGTATTTGCACCACAAGGGTGTTGAAGCGACGGAGATTCGAAACAATGATTGCATTCAGATATTTGCTATTCATCTCTTTACTGGGGGTTTTTTTAGCCTCTTGCTCCAGCACCAAAGTGGTCGATTCCTGGTCAGACCAGAGTCACGCGGGAGAGGTTAAGAATGTCTTCATTATCGGGTTTGTCAACCAAGGTTCG
>JAFDBW010000224.1 GCA_019313105.1 Deltaproteobacteria bacterium
CTGGTAGCGCGCCAGTTTTGGGAACTGGATGTCGCAGGTTCGAATCCTGTCTCCCCGACCACTTAAAGCGCCAGTAGCTCAGCTGGATAGAGCATCGGCCTTCTAAGCCGACGGTCGAGGGTTCGAGTCCTTACTGGCGCGCCAAATTCTGGTGCTCGGGGGATGAAGTTTAACGTTGACATTGTTCCTCGGCCTTGACTAGTATTTTGTCTTTATGGTGGGTGTAGCTCAGTCGGTAGAGCACCAGGTTGTGGCCCTGGTTGTCGCGGGTTCAATCCCCGTCACTCACCCCATAAATATTCCGGGCCTGCCTTTTCCCCGTCGACCCCTCAGAATGTGGCGGTTATCCCGGGAAATGTCGGGCCTTAATTGTATGCGATGGGCCAGTTGGTTTCGCGGGTGTGGTGGAACTGGTAGACACGCTAGATTTAGGATCTAGTGCCGAGAGGCGTGGGGGTTCGAGTCCCTTCACCCGCACCAAATTCTTGAGCATGAAAAGTGATTGATAAAGTTGTCGACGACAGTGCCCTGGCACTGTCATGGCAGAGCAAATGAGGAGCGTTAGCATGAATGTGAAGGTTGAAGATGTCAGCAGCATCAAAAAGAAGCTGATTTTTGAGGTTGCCCCGGAGCAAGTCGACAAGGAAATCGGTCGTGCCTATAAAAAAATCGGCAAGACCGCCAAGGTCAAAGGCTTCCGGGCCGGCAAAGTGCCCGATTCGGTTCTGGAGAAGTATTATGGCGCCCAGATGGAGCAGGAGGTCCTGACCCGCCTGATCAACGATACTTACTTCAAGGCCCTCGATGAGAATGATATCCCTGCGATTGGAGAGCCGAACATTGTCGATAGCAGCGGGATTAACAAGGGTGAAGCCTTCACCTATGAGGCAGAGGTTGAGATCAAACCGGAAGTGACGGCCAAGGATTACACCAAGCTGGCCCTGGAAAAGGAAAAGCTTGTTGTCGATGCCAAGGTCGTTGAGGGGCGTCTTGAAGAGATGCGCACGTCCCGTTCACAGCTCGAAGTGACCACCCGCAAAAAGGCCCGCAAGGGTGATTCCGTGGTGATTGATTTCGAGGGTTTTGTTGATGGAGAGGCTTTTGAGGGCGGCAAAGGAGAAGATTACCTCCTCGAACTCGGCTCCGGTTCCTTTATCCCCGGCTTTGAAGAGCAGGTTGTCGGCATGAAACGGGAAGAGTCCAAGGATGTCGAAGTCTCTTTCCCCGAAGAGTACGGCCAGGCAGAGTTGGCCGGCAAGCCGGCGGTTTTCAAGGTGACGTTGAAGGAGATCAAGGAAAAGGTTGTTCCGGAGCTGAACGATGAATTTGCCAAAGGCTTCGGCGTTGATACACTGGACGAACTCAAGGGTGAATTGCAGAAGAGCCATGAGACCCAGGAGAAGAACCGGGTTGAGAATGACCTGCGTGAAAAGCTGGTCAGTGCCCTGATCGAGCGCAACCCGATCGAGGTCCCTGAGACGATGATTGCCAAACAGCTTGATTACATGTATGAAAATATCAGCAACCGCATGCAGTCGCAGGGGATGTCTGTCGCCATGCTGGGGATCACTCCGGAGAATTTCCGCGAGAATTATCGTGACACTGCTGTCGAGCAGGTCAGCGGCAACCTGATCCTTGAAGCGATCGGCCGCCAGGAGAGTATCCAGGCCGATGAAAGCGAAATTGACGCCAAGCTGGAAGAGATTTCCAGCATGGCCAATGCTCCCCTCGAGACAGTGAAGAAATACTACGCAGCGCCTGAAGCCCGCGTCGGCCTGATGGCGCAGATTGCGGAAGAAAAAGTCATCAGCTTTCTCCTGGACAGCGCCAAGGTCAAGGAAGTCTCACCGAAAAAACCGAAAAAGAAGACTGACAAGAAAACCGAGGAGGACGCATGAACCTGATTCCAATGGTCGTGGAGCAGACCGGACGTGGAGAACGCTCCTATGATATCTATTCACGGCTGCTCAAGGACCGGATTATTTTTCTTTTTTTTGGGATTGACGATCATGTGGCCAACCTGGTGATTGCCCAGATGCTCTTTCTCGAATCGGAGGATTCTGAAAAAGACATCCATCTGTATATCAACTCACCGGGTGGCATAGTGACCGCCGGTCTGGCAATCTACGATACCATGCAGTACCTGAAAGCCCCTGTCTCGACAATCTGTGTCGGCCAGGCTGCCAGTATGGGGGCCCTGTTGCTCTCGTCCGGAACTTCCGGTAAGCGTTACGCCCTGCCACATTCGAGGATCATGATCCATCAGCCGCTCGGCGGCTTCCAGGGGCAGGCGACCGATATCAGCATTCATGCCCAGGAAATCCTGCGTCTGAAGGAGACCTTGAACTCGATCATGGCCGAGCATACCGGCCAACCGATCAGCCAGTTATCGTCCGATACGGAACGCGATTTCTTCATGGGTAGCGAAGCGGCCAAAGAGTATGGTATTATCGACGATATTGTGTCGAGAAAAGACTGATTTGAAGAGGTGAGGCAGTGACGCAAAAGAGTGGCCACAATGACCAATTGACCTGTTCGTTCTGCGGCAAAGCGCAGGAAGAGGTGAAGAAGCTGATCGCCGGACCGGCAGTCTACATCTGTGATGAATGCATAGAACTGTGCAAAGACATCATCGCCGAAGAAGCCCAGCTTGATGAGACCCCGATGGGTGACGGCCTGCTGCCGAAGCCTGTTGAAATCAGGGACGTCCTGGATGATTTCGTGATCGGGCAGGAGCGGGCGAAAAAAGTCCTGGCGGTTGCTGTCTACAATCACTACAAACGCATCGAGGCCTCCGAAAAGGCCGGCGATGTTGAAATACAAAAGAGCAACATCCTCCTGCTCGGACCGACTGGCAGCGGCAAGACCCTGTTGGCCCAGACCCTGGCCAGGGTTCTGAATGTTCCGTTTGCAATCGCTGATGCCACCAACCTGACCGAGGCCGGTTATGTCGGTGAAGATGTCGAGAATATTATCCTGAGTCTGTTACAGGCGGCCGACTACGATCTGGAAAAGGCTCAGAAGGGGATTATCTATATCGACGAGGTCGACAAGATTGCCCGCAAATCGGATTCCCCATCGATCACCAGGGATGTATCCGGAGAAGGTGTCCAGCAGGCCCTGTTGAAAATTATCGAAGGGACGACCGCCAGCGTACCACCGAAAGGTGGCCGCAAACACCCCCAACAGGAATTCCTCAAAGTGGACACCACCAACATCCTGTTTATCTGCGGAGGCGCTTTCTCGGGGCTGGAAACGGTCATCAATCAACGCATCGGCGCCAAAACCATGGGTTTCGGTTACGAGTCTGTGAAGAAGGCCGATCTGAAGATTGGCGAGGTGCTGTGCCTGGTGGAACCGGGTGACCTGCTCAAGTATGGCCTGATCCCCGAGTTCATTGGACGTTTGCCGGTTGTCGCGACTCTTGACGAACTGGACGAGGACGCGTTGGTCAGAATCCTCTGCGAACCCAGGAACGCTCTGATCAAGCAGTACCAGAAGCTTTTTGACATGGAAAACGTTGATCTCAAGTTTACCGATGGTGCTCTGGTCGCTGTCGCCAAGGAGGACCTCAAGCGTAAAACCGGTGCTCGCGGTTTGCGTTCGATTCTTGAGAATGCGATGCTCGACGTCATGTATGATATTCATTCCCAGGATCGTGTCCGGGAGGTTGTCATCAATGAAGATGTGATTTTTAAGGGTTCACAGCCTATTATAATCTACGAATGCGCTGAGTCGGCCTGATAGAGTTCCTGTCGGGCGCTCGCTCAGCCGGAAGATATTTTTATGACCGAACTCCCTGAAGACGTCCTGTCTGAATCTGTACCCCCTGTATCATTTCCTGTTCTGCCGTTGCGGGATATTGTGATTTTCCCACACATGGTAACCCCCCTCTTTGTCGGGCGGCCAAAATCGATCCATGCTCTCGAATGGGCTATGGAACACGACAAGCAGGTGCTTCTCGTGACCCAGAAGGATCCGAAGACGGATGATCCCCTGGCTGACGATTTGTATGAAATGGGGACTTTGGGGCAGGTTGTGCAAATGCTGAAACTGCCTGACGGAACCGTCAAGGTCCTGGTAGAGGGTACGGTCAGGGCACGCCTAATCGATTTCGAATACACTGACGAATGCATATTCGCAAACCTGCAGCAATTGCCGGATCAGGAAGCCATGTCTCCCGAACAGGAGGCCCTGATGCGCAGCGTCAACACGACCTTCGATACCTATGCCAACCTCAGCAAAAAGATTCCGGCAGAGATGGTGACGTCGATCGCCGGCGTCGAAGAACCGGGCCGTTTTGCCGACACCATTGTTGCGCATCTGACGGTGCCGATTTCCGACAAGCAGGAGATCCTCGAAGAGATGGACTCCCTGCTGCGCCTCGAGAAGCTTCTGGCTCTCATGGAGCGCGAGGTTGAAATCCTGCAGATTGAAAAGAAAATCCGCAATCGGGTCAAAAATCAGATGGAGCGCAGTCAGAAAGAGTACTATCTGAATGAACAGATGCGGGCCATCCAGAAAGAGCTTGGCGAGAAGGACGAGTTCAAGCAGGAACTGCGTGAACTGGAAGAGAAAATCGTCAAAGCGCGAATGTCAAAGGAAGCAACCGACAAGGCCACGGCAGAACTGCGCAAGCTGAAAATGATGTCGCCAATGTCCGCCGAAGCGACGGTGGTCAGGAATTATATCGACTGGCTGGTGGCCTTACCATGGAAGAAGGGAACCAAGGACCAGATCGATCTGCTGCATGCTGAGGAAATCCTTGAAGAGGACCACTACGGTCTGGAAAAAGTCAAAGAACGGATCCTGGAATACCTGGCCGTGCAGGCGCTGGTCAAAAAAATCAAGGGCCCGATCCTCTGTCTGGTCGGCCCTCCCGGCGTCGGTAAAACCTCTCTCGGCCGTTCGGTGGCGAGAGCCATGGGGCGCAAGTTCATCCGCGTCTCGCTGGGGGGTGTGCGTGACGAAGCGGAAATCCGCGGCCACCGGCGTACTTATATTGGCGCCATGCCCGGCAAGGTCATTCAGGGCTTGCGCAAGGTCGGCACACGCAACCCGGTTTTCCTGCTTGATGAGGTCGACAAGATGAGCACCGATTTCCGCGGGGATCCGTCGTCTGCCCTCCTGGAAGTCCTGGATCCCGAGCAGAACCATAGCTTCGGTGATCACTTTCTCGATGTCGATTACGATCTTTCCTCGGTTATGTTTATCGCAACAGCGAATACCTTGCAGGCGATTCCCGGGCCATTGCGAGACCGCATGGAAGTGATCCGCATCGAAGGCTACACTGAAGAGGAGAAGGTGCATATCGCGGACCGCTATCTTTTGCCGAAGCAGTTGGAAACACACGGACTCAAAGAGGGCCAGGTCAAGTTCTCGGAGGCCGCCCTGCTTGAGATTATCCGTCGTTATACAAGAGAAGCCGGTGTGCGGAACCTGGAGCGTGAGATCGCCAACGTGTTCCGCAAGATCGCCCGCGAGGTCGTCAAGGCTGGCCTGCAGGGAAACCGGTTCCAGGTCGGTGCACCACAAATCAAGAAGTACCTGGGCGTGCCGCGTTACAGCTTTGGTGTCCGGGAGGAAGAACACAGGATCGGACTTGTCAACGGCCTGGCATGGACAGAAGTCGGGGGTGAGCTTCTGACTGTTGAAGTCACGGTCCTGCCCGGTCAGGGCAAGTTGACCGTGACCGGCAAACTAGGGGAGGTCATGCGTGAATCAGCACAGGCAGCGCTCAGCTATGTGCGCTCCAGGTGGATGGAGTTGGGCCTGGAGAAGGACTTTTACACCAAGGTCGACATTCACATCCATGTCCCGGAAGGTGCAATACCCAAGGATGGCCCATCCGCCGGAATCACTATGGCGACAGCTCTGGCCTCTGCCCTGACCGGGCTTGTGGTTGACCAGGACCTGGCAATGACAGGAGAAATTACCTTGCGAGGCCGCGTACTGGCGATTGGCGGACTGAAGGAGAAGCTCCTGGCATCCAAGCGTGCCGGTATCCACCGTGTCCTGATTCCGAAGGAGAACGAAAAAAATCTTGAAGAGGTCCCGGCAACGATTCGCCGGTCTCTGAAAATTATTCCGGTCGCACACATGGATGAAGTTCTCGACGAAGCAATCCTGGGGAGCTTTTCGACGTCATCGACTGCGGACAATAAAGATTATGTGTTAGACCCTGATAAATCGGTGCATCATTGAGCAAACCAGCCAATTATTGCTTGACTAGATTTTAAAGCGTCTGATATAAATAAGGCCGTTTCAGCAGGGCTTAATCATTCTTTTATACGTGGAGGTATGTTGTGACAAAGGCCGATCTTGTTAATTCAATCGCAGAGAAGGCGGGACTGAGTAAAGCTGATGCAGAAAAGGCTCTGAAAGCATTTACGGATGCCGTGACGGACGCCCTGAAAGCAGGCGAAAAGGTCTCTTTGGTTGGTTTTGGTACTTTCAGCGTAGGTCAACGCGCTGCTCGCACGGGTCAGAATCCCCAAAAAAAAAAAAAAATCAACATCCCTGCGGCAAAAGTTCCCA
>JAFDBW010000225.1 GCA_019313105.1 Deltaproteobacteria bacterium
AGTTTGACCTTAAAGTCTCGGGTCGAAGGATCATGCTTCTGGGGGCCGGTGGCGCCTGCCGTGCCGCCCTGGTTGCACTTTGTCAGTCCGGTGCGGCCTGGATTGGCATTGCCAACCGGACCCGGGAACGTGCCGAAGCATTAATCGACGAGCTTTCCGAACATTTTAAAGGCACGACTCTTGCTTCATTTGCTCTGTCGGCTTCTCTATCCGGTTGCTGCCCGGAGCCGGTTGACCTGCTGGTGAATACAACTGCAGTCGGTCTGAAGGGTGAGGCTTTTGATTTTCCGGTAACCGAGTGCGTCTGCCCTGGCGGGTCAGTCTATGATATGGTCTATGCTGCGCAACCGACGCCGCTGGTACGGGAAGCCCTTCAGGATGGATTCGCCGCTGCCGACGGCCTGGGCATGCTGGCCGGTCAGGGCGAGATTGCGTTTCAGCTTTGGTTCAATATGGCTCCGCAGACGTACGCCATGCGCCGGGCGCTTGACCTGAAAAGCTGAAATTTAAACTTTAATTACAATTGGTTACATGGCATCTCGCTTGACAGTGCTCTTGCGCATTGGCTAGAATGCGAAAATTGTATAGATCTTGGGGGTGATGATAATTTTTTATGGCAATCAACCGGCTTGGCGAACTACTGGTTCGAAATAAATTAATTGACGAGAAACAGCTGACCAAGGCTCTCGAAGAACAGAAAGCCTCCGGTGGTCGTCTGGGCGCCAGCCTGACGAAGCTGGGCTTCCTGAAAGAAGAGGACCTTGCCGCCTTCCTGTCGCGCCAGTATGGCGTGCCATCGATCAATCTCAACGAATTTGAAATAGATGAGAATGTCATCAAACTGATTCCTGCTGAAGTCGTACAGAAATACCAGTTGATTCCGGTCAATCGTGCCGGCTCCACCTTGATCGTCGCCATGGCGGATCCGTCCAATATTTTCGCCATTGACGATATCAAGTTCATGACTGGCTACAATGTTGAAGTCGTCGTCACTTCGGAAGGCAGCATCAAGACGGCGATCGACAAGTATTACGATCAAAGCGCATCTTTCGACGATGTTATGGGAGACCTCGATGATATTGACCTCGAGGTGATTGACGAAGACGACGAAATTGATTCCGGTGAATTGGCGAAAGCCAGTGAAGATGCACCGGTTGTCAAACTAGTCAACCTGATTCTGACGGACGCCATCAAGAAGAAGGCCTCCGATATACACATCGAACCCTACGAAAAATCTTTCCGGGTCCGCTATCGCATTGACGGTGTGCTCCACGAGGTGATGAAGCCGCCGATGAAGCTGAAGAATGCCCTGACGTCACGTGTCAAGATTATGTCGGAGATGGACATTTCCGAACGGCGCCTGCCCCAGGACGGTCGTATCAAGATCAAGCTGCCCGGCGGCAAGGACATGGACTACCGCGTCAATTGCCTGCCGACCCTGTTCGGTGAGAAGATTTGCCTGCGGCTGCTTGACAAATCCAACCTTCAACTTGATATGACCAAGCTTGGCTACGAAGAACAGTCTCTGAAATGGTTCAAGGAGCAGATCCACAAGCCCTTCGGTATGGTCCTGGTCACCGGGCCGACCGGTTCCGGCAAGACAGTTTCCCTTTACTCTGCATTGAGCGAGCTGAATACACCGACAGAAAACATTTCGACTGCCGAAGATCCGGTGGAATTTAATTTCGCCGGCATCAACCAAGTGCAGATGCACGAGGAAATCGGTCTCAACTTTGCCTCGGAGCTGCGCGCTTTCCTGAGGCAGGACCCGGATATCATTATGATCGGTGAGATCCGTGATTTCGAAACAGCCGAGATAGGAGTCAAAGCGGCCCTGACCGGCCATTTGGTCCTCTCGACCTTGCATACCAATGATGCTCCGAGTACGATCAACCGCCTGCTGAACATGGGGATTGAGCCGTTCCTGGTTGCCTCAGCGGTCAACCTGATTACCGGCCAGCGTCTTGGTCGTCGTATCTGTCAGGAGTGCATGGTGCCGGAAGACATCCCCAGAGAGACCCTCATCCAGGGCGGAATCCCCGAGGACCAGGCCGATGAGACGATCTGTTACAAAGGTGAAGGGTGCTCGAACTGCAACGACACCGGTTACAAGGGGCGCGTCGGCTTCTACCAGGTCATGCCGATGTTCGAGGAAATCCGTGAACTGATTCTGGCCGGTGCCAACACGGCTGAGTTGAAGCGTGAATCGATGCGTCTCGGGGTCAAAACAATGCGCCAGTCTGCACTGACCAAAATGATTGAAAAAGTCACCTCCTTCGAAGAGGTACTGCGCTGTACCATCGCCGACGATTAACTGCGTGAGCTTGCGGCTGGATGCTGGCAAATCACAAGCCAGTCCCCAGTCCACAGTCTCCAACCTCCGACTCTAGGTGTTATATGTCAGAATTTTCGATCCAGCAAATGCTCAAGACGATGGTGGACAACGGTGCATCCGATCTCCACATCACCACCGGTACGCCGCCGCAGATCCGTGTCAATGGCAAGATTACGCCGATGAAGACGCGCTCTCTGCTGCCGGCGGACACCAAGCATATCTGTTACAGCATCCTGACTGAACAGCAGAAACGTAAATTCGAGGAAATCAACGAGCTCGACTTCTCTTTCGGGGTCAAGGGCCTGGCGCGTTTCCGGGGCAATGTTTTCATGCAGCGCGGCGCGCTTGCCGGAGTTTTCCGACTGATCCCCTACCAGTTCCTTTCCTACGAGGAGCTTGGCCTGCCGCCGGTCATCAGGTCGATTGCCAGCAAATCCAATGGCCTGGTGCTTGTTACAGGGCCAACGGGATCGGGAAAATCAACCACTCTCGCGTCAATCATTGACTCGATCAATGCCGAGCGCCACGATCATATTATCACCATCGAGGATCCGATAGAATATCTGCATCCACACAAACAATGCGTGGTGAACCAGCGTGAAGTGGGTTCCGATACCCACTCATTCAAGAATGCCCTGAAATACATCCTTCGCCAAGATCCGGACATCGTCCTGCTTGGCGAGTTGCGTGACCTGGAGACGATTGAAGCGGCCCTGACGATCGCTGAAACCGGTCACCTCTGTTTTGCCACGCTGCATACCAATGGCGCGGTGCAGACGGTCAACCGCATCGTCGACGTCTTTCCGACTCATCAACAGCAGCAGGTGCGAACCCAGCTGTCGTTCGTCCTCGAGGGTGTCCTGTCGCAGACGCTCATGCCGCGCCTCGATCGCAAGGGCAGGGTTCTTGCCCTTGAGGTCATGGTGCCAAACACGGCTATTCGAGCGCTGATCCGCGACGACAAGATTCACCAACTCTATTCGCAGATGCAGATGGGCCAGGAAAAGTACGGTATGCAGACGATGAACCAGTGTCTCTTCTCCCTCTACCATGCGAAGAAGATCTCGATGGACGATGCGATGTCCCGCTCACCGGATATCGATGAGTTGAAGGAAATGGTTGCCAATCCGAATGCCGTTCTCAAAAGGGGCGTTGCTACTGGCGGTGCTGGAGCAAGGAGGTCCTCTTAGGCTTTGAGGGCCGGAACTGGAGATCGCGGAATAGTCCGCTTCGAGTAAAATATCACGTCGCGCCACGCGCCACGTGCCACGTTGTTCTATGAGGGTGATCATGGCTCAATTTAATTGGGAAGGCACAACAAGATCCGGACAGGTTATGAAGGGGGTGATGGAAGCCCCAAGTGAAGATGCCGTTAAGGCGCAGCTTCGCAGTCAAGGGATTGTCCCAGGCAATATCAAGGAAGCTGGTAAAGGCCTTAATATGGAGCTCAAAATCCCCGGTTTTGAGCCGAAAGTCACCACCAAGGACCTGGTTGTTTTTACCCGTCAGTTTGCAACCATGATCGACGCCGGTCTGCCGCTGGTGCAATGTCTCGACATCCTCAGTAAGCAGCAGGACAACAAGACCTTCAAGAAAAACCTGCTCCAGGTCAAGGAGGATGTCGAGTCCGGTTCGACCTTTGCCGACGCCTTGAAAAAACATCCCAAGGCCTTCGATGAGCTCTATGTCAACCTGGTGGCGGCCGGTGAAATTGGCGGTATCCTCGACACGATTCTGAACCGTTTGGCGGCCTACATTGAAAAGGCGATGAAGCTCAAAAAGAAGGTCAAGAGTGCGATGACCTATCCGGCGACGATCGTCGGTATCGCTGTTTTGGTCATCACCGTTATCCTGGTTTTTGTTATTCCCCAGTTTCAGTCGATGTTTGCAGACTTCGGTCAAA
>JAFDBW010000226.1 GCA_019313105.1 Deltaproteobacteria bacterium
GGAGGGCGGCCTTCTTTTGCCTACTTTTCTTGGCCGGCAAGAAAAGTAGGGCGCCTGCCGGGCGCAACCGGCAAACCATCAATCAATGCAAGTGGATGCAGGGGTTGCGGCCCCTGACGCCACCTTACTTTCTTTGCTTGTGCGAAAGAAAGTAAGTAAAGAAACACACCCCAATGCCTTGCCCTCTGCGCGGGTTCCCGGTGCCGAAAAGATGAACGTCGGCAGAGCGAAAACTCGGCTTGCGCCTCAAACAGTTCGCCCTGCTGATCGACATTTCATCATTCGTCACCGGCGGCGGCAACAGGGGAGGAAAAGCATAAAAGGGGTACTGAAATTATGGTGACACAATGCTATGGTGTCAGCATAATTGAATTATCCCTCAACGATCAGGTTCCGATGCCCATTCAACGAACAGTTAAAAACATCGACTCCCGCTCGGCCGCCTACGAAATCCTGCAGCGCGTCGAACAGGGCGGCTACGCCGACCGATTGCTAGACAGCTACCTGCAACGACACCCGACGATGGACACCCGCGAGAAAGGCCTGCTGACCGAACTGGTCTACGGCACCCTGCGCCTGCGCGGTCGACTCGACTTCGCCCTCGGGCTGTTTTCCCGCCAGCCGCTGCACAAGCTGGAAACCGATGCTTTGCTGCTGTTGCGCCTCGGTGCCTACCAGCTTCTCCAGCTTGACCGGATTCCCGACCATGCCGCAGTGCACGCCACCGTCGAACTGGCCCACCAAGTCGGCATGGGGCGGGTGGCCGGTCTGGTTAACGGCACATTACGCACGCTGGTGAGGCAAAAGGCGACGATTGCCTGGCCGACACCGGACAAGCCGAGCGCCTACCTGCAGCACGTCTGCAGTCTGCCGAAATGGCTGGCAAAAGCCTTGCTGCACCAGTTCCCCAACGCAGAATCGCAGGCACTGGCTGAGGCCCTGGCCCAGGCGCCGCCACAGGTCCTGCGGGTCAACACCCTGAAGACAGACCGGCAAAGCTATCTTGAGGCTCTGGCTGAAGCAGGACATTCGGCCCGGCCATGTCATTATGCTTCCGAGGGGATCATCCTCGAGCAACGGTCATCGCAACCCCTGCCGGGTGATCGTGAAGGCTTTTACCAGGTCCAGGACGAAGCAAGCATACTAATCGCCCATCTACTTGAGGCAAAGCCCGGCGACCGGATTCTTGATGCCTGCGCGGCCCCGGGTGGCAAGACCACCCACCTGGCCGCCCTGACCGGCAACCAGGCCAAAATCGTAGCCTTGGACAAATACCCACAAAGGGTCGAGATGATCGAACAGGGCGGCGCACGCCTCGGCTGCCGGGGTATCGAAACCCGCTGCTGTGATCTCATCGAAGCACCGGCTTGCCTCGCCCCGGAATCCTTCGACCGGATCCTGGTCGACGCGCCCTGCAGCGGCCTCGGCGTGCTGCGCCGCAACCCGGAAAGCCGGTGGAGCAGGAAACCAGCGGACATGAAAGAACTGGCTGCGCTGCAAACAACGATCCTCAATCATGTCGTGCCGCTGCTGCGCCCCGGCGGTCACCTGCTCTATTCGGTCTGCACCTTCACCGAGGCAGAGACCGATGCCGTGGTCAGGCAGCTTTTGGCGACGCATCCGGCAATGACCCTCGAAAACTTGCGACCCCTGATGCCCCGGGAATGGGCGGAGCTGTTTACCGAGAACGGTTTTCTGCGCACCCTGCCACATCGACTCGACAGCATGGATGGTTTCTTTGCTGCACGATTTGTTAAGAAACAGGAAAGGGGCTAGGGGTAAGAGGAAAGGGGTAATAGTAAAGCGGGAACCTCACCTCTCCTTTGAACTGGCCAAACCATTTTCAAATAGGTTATAAAGACCCTGTCACTTAATCTTTTGCATGGCCTGCTGATGACAACAGTCGATCCATGTTCCGGAGTTTCAGATGATCAAAATCGCCCCATCAATCCTGTCCGCCGATTTTTCACGTTTGGCAGAGGAAGTCCAGGCCGTTGACCGGGCCGGTGCCGATTACATCCACATCGATGTCATGGACGGCCACTTCGTGCCGAACATCACCATCGGGCCACTGGTTGTCGCCGCCCTGCGCAAGGTCACTGACAAACCGCTCGATGTCCACCTGATGATTGAGAACCCGGACTTATACATCGCCGATTTCGCCAAAGCCGGCGCCGATATCATCACCGTCCATCAGGAAGCAGTGCCGCACCTGCATCGCACCGTACAGCTGATCAAAAGCCTCGGCAAGCAGGCCGGAGTCTCACTCAACCCGGCAACCCCGGTGGAGACGCTCGATGTGATCCTTGATCAACTCGACCTGGCGCTGGTCATGTCGGTCAACCCGGGATTTGGCGGGCAGGCGTTCATTTCCACGGCTCTCGACAAGATCCGCGCCCTGCGCCAGCGCATAACGCAACGCGGCCTGGCCACGGAACTGCAAGTCGATGGTGGCATTAAGGTCGATAATATCCGTGAAGTGGTCGCCGCCGGAGCCGATGTCCTGGTCGCAGGCAGCGCCGTGTTCAATGCAAACGACTATGCCGCAACGATCACGGCCTTGCGTGAGAGGGCGGTCAGTACAACTGTCTGATGCTCGATCGCAACCGCCTGACCAGCCACCTTCAGCTCTTCCCGCGCCAAACCATCCCGGTCGGTACCTTGCGCCCGGCCGCAGTTCTGGTGCCCCTTTTTCAGCGCAACGGCAATGATCACCTGCTGTTTACCGAGCGCACGGCCCACCTCGAACACCACGCCGGGGAGATTTCCTTTCCGGGCGGCGGCCAGGACGCCAACGACCAGAACCTGTCGATTACAGCCCTGCGCGAAACCGAAGAAGAGCTCGGCATCCCGAGGAACCAGATCGAGATCCTCGGTCGCCTGGACGATTTCTATTCGATCCACGGCTACCATGTGATCCCTTATATCGGAGTGATTCCAAGCCCCGACAATCTGAAGCACGATCCCTTTGAAATTGCCGGGACTTTCGAAGCGCCCCTCGATTATTTCCGCAATCCTGCAATCCACAGAATAGAGGACTGGCAGCACCGCGGACGCATTCATCTGGTAGATTTCTACCAGTTCGAAGAACATGTCATCTGGGGTCTGACCGCGGCAATCCTGCGCCAGCTTCTCGAAGAAACGGCAGACCTGTGTTGAGGGAAAAAACTCGGCAAGCAGGCTGTCAGGCGGGTTGAAAGGTTGCACCGAAAGGGAAGTCAAGGCCGAGCATATGGTCGAGGACACCCCGTTCATCGAGATCGAAAAGCTCGTCGCAGCCGCCGAGCAGATCGTCATTAACCAAGATGACCGGGACGACCTGCCGTTGGCTTCGGTACCGCATTTCTTCTGCCATGAGCGGGTCATTGGTGATATCATACTCGGCAAAAGCTACCCCTTTGATCCGCAGGAGCTCCTTGGCGCGCCGGCAGTAAACACAATTCTGCCTGGTATAGATTTCTACTTTGATTTCCATTGCAACCGTTTCGGGATCGATTTCCACCAAAGGAAAAGATACCCTAGACCATCGAGGATGCAAGCAACAGAAAGGAAAAATCTGTGAAGATGACTGGTCGGAAATTATTGTGCGGCTTTTTCATAATGCTGGTCCTGTTCGGCTGCAACTATCATGACAAGCAGGTCGCCGAGGTCGGTGACAACAGCCTGGAAGATTTCATCTCTGCCCTGCGCTGGAAGCAATACCAGGTCGCGGCCAGTCTCATGCAGCCGGAATTTCGCCAGGAATTCATCAAAACCTTTACCGCTTTCAAGGATGACCTGCACATCTCCGATGTCCGGCAGGTAGCTATGCAATCTTTTGAACAAGGCCGCCGCATTGAAACCGTTATCGAGATGGATTACACCCTGCTACCCTCTATTACTCTCAAAACCTTCACCTTTGACCAGATCTGGATCTATACCGAGGAGAGTGAAACGGCACAGGGGGGATTTTTCATCGTCACACCGTTTCCCGAATTTCCCTGATTTTGTGATCACGGACGACAGATCATCTCTAATGAGGACCGTGCCATGGCATCGACGCCTGAATGCCACCTAAAGGGTCTGGTCCGTTCCGTTGAAACGCCTTGACTGCAACGCCCTCCACACTCAATTTTCGCTTGATTTACCCGTTATTCCTGTGGTATTTAGCTGCATACTGTATACAATCATGAAGAGAATGAAACGTTAAGGCACATACCGCTACAAATAAGCGCTGAGGCGCTTTTTTTGCTGTGGTTCTGTGTGCTGAAAACCTGACCTGAATGGGAGGTTCAACTTGGCTGAAGTCGTTTTTTCCAGCTGGGGCGGCAAGGTGGTCGACAATCGGCAGGGCGGAGAACCGGAAGCCGCGGTTTTCAAACTGCCGGAAAACTATCTCGATGAAGGCAAGATAGCGGCCTTCATGGGCTGGGACGGCGTGATCGTCCTGGACAAAGATATCGACGTCGTGACCATGGCCGCCGAGTACATGCAGAATGTTCAGGAGAAGTACTGTTGTGCCAAATGCACCCCCGGGAAGCGCGGTACACGGGTCATGATGGACACTCTGTCCCGCATCCTTGCCGGCCATGGCGAGGAAAGCGACCTGGACACCCTGTCCGGGCTGGCCGACCTGCTCGATAATTGCAAGTGCACACTCTGCATGACCGCCGCCAAACCGGTCCTTGATACCGTCAAGTATTTTCGTGATGACTACCTGGCCTACCTGCGCGGTGAGCGCAGGGAGAAAAAGGCCAAGGCCTATCATTCCAAACTGACGGCACCCTGCATGGATCGTTGCCCGGCGCATATTGACATCCCGACCTATGTCGAGGAGA
>JAFDBW010000227.1 GCA_019313105.1 Deltaproteobacteria bacterium
CCCAGATACCCCAAAGCCTGATCGAAGTAATAGTAAGAGATACCGACGATACCGCCAAGTGTCACCCTGCGCCCGGGGTTGACCTCCCGCGCCACGCCGAACACAAACGGCAAAGAGAAAAACATCATCGCACCCACCTTGAGCGGCAGGGTCGTTTTCTGCCACAGTGCCAGGACAAACTGATCGGTGTTCTGCCCCCTCTCCCGCAGGACCTGAATATACTGGTACAGCTTATCCAGCGAGAGCATGTCTGGGGTGATGCTCAGGATGTCGGTCTGCCGGGTGCTGAGAAAAACATCGAGGACTAAAGAAGGCTCTATTCGGTCCGTAATGCGCTTGTCCGTAAAGTTGATCTGCCTGGCGTCGCGACCAGTCCACTGGCCGTCTTTACCGATTTCCGTTTCGGCTGAGCCGACATAACTGGTCGGTCTGCCCTGATCATCAAAATCATAAACACTGACGTCTGCGTGGCCGACACCGGACGTTGAAGAACGCACGTTGATGAAACGGTTATCTTTGCCCCTCGTCCAGAAACCGCCTGTCGAGAGCAGCGACCCTTCCTCTGAAAGGGCCAGTTCGCGGTTGATCTTGGCTTTTTGTTCAAGAGGCGGCACTACAAACTGGGTCATCAGGAGCACGCATAGCATAATCACACTGCCGGCCCCCAGCAATACGCGTGCGATACGAAATACGGAAAAGCCACAAGCCCGCATCGCCAGCAGTTCGTCGGTGTTGGCCAGAGTCCCGAGACCGACAATCCCACCCAGCAGTGAACTGACCGCAGCCAAGCCAAGGACACGGCCGGGCAAGGTGTAGGCTACGTACATGAAGGCATCTTTTGCCCGGTAGCTGCCCTCACCTATATCATCGAGTTGGCCGACCAGTTCGAGGAACGAGAACAGGGCGGTCATAATGAGGAAAACCAGCAACCAGCCGATTGCCAGCCTGGTAGTGATATAGCGCGCAAGCATTCTCATAGAGGCAGAAAACCGTTCTCGTTCTGTCTACACTTTGGTCAGTGCGACTGGAAACCTGAGCCAAATGGTTTGAGCAGGAGAATCAGTAAAACAGCAAGCAGCGCATGAGGCCACCAGATCCCCGGAAACGAACCGACCACCCCTTGCTCCATCCAGGTTTTAGCTATCGCAGTCATATTATAGTAAATCGCAAAAATGACCACGCCCATGAAGATATTGGCAGACTTGCCCCGACGTGGGGCAGTGCGACTTAAGGGAATCCCGAGTAATCCCAATAAAATCGTGGAGAATCCGGTGGAAACCCGCCACTGAAATTCCGCCCTGTCCTCCGCCACGGGTGAAGAGACGAGACTCATCGTTGATGCGGCCTTGCGCCGATATCCGATCGACTCAATTTCTTTGGGCGTTAAAATCAATCGGAAGTTCTGAAACCGGAACAGGCTTGTTTTGCCGACGGCAGGTAAGATTTCGTAGTGATAGCCATCATGCAGAACCACGCTCTTCTCCCCGGTCGCCGGATCGACCTCCTGCCATGCTTCCTTGGCGCGGATTATCTTGCGCAACGACGCATTGCGTTGTTCGATAAAAACGCCTTCAGCACGCTCCTGGTTTACGTCGACGCCCTCCAGGAAAACAACATACTTGCTCTCGCCAATTTCATGAAAACGCCCTGGCTTGAGGCGGGAGAAATCGAAATTTGCCTCGGCGTCAGCTTTCAGCCAGTAGCTTTGTTCGTAGGCCCAGGGCCGCGCATAGAGAGAGAGGGCGGAAACCAGCAGGGCGACGACAAAAGTGAGCCGCAAAACCGAGCTAATGAGGGTGCGTTCGCAAAGCCCGCTTGCCTGCATGGCGATGATTTCCGATTCAGCATGCAACCGACCCAGAACTGTAATCACCGAGAGGAAAAGCGTAACCGGGATCAGAACTTCCAAAGCGATTAAGATTTTGAGGAAGACCAGTACGAGGACAGTTTTCCCCGTCATCAGACCGTCGGCAGCGTCGGGCAGGTAGCGGGTTGCAGAATAGCCGGCAAAAATGACGACCAGGATAGAACAGATTGTCACCAGTGGGTTCAGGATTTCACGGTTCAAATAGCGGTTGATGAGCAATTCAAATCCTGTCAATAGCGGTGATTGCCATGACAAAGGTCATGACGGAGATTATGCGTCTACAGACATCTTATCCTGCCGAGGCCTCTGCGTCATATATAGCCTGAAGCGTCGATTGCAAGGCTGTTGAAGAAACATTATTTGTGTATTCGAAATAAACCACATTCACGCCATATCCAGCAAGTTCAGCCTCTACCTTGTTGAACAGATCTGATCCTTTCCAGTCGCTGCCGACAAACATGACATCAAATTTGATCTCATGGTACGCAGCTATCTTGTCTCTGTGCGTCTGAGGGACGACAACGTCAACACATTTCAATGCGGCGACAATTTCGATCCTCTCTTCGAAAGGAATGACGGGTTTTTTGTTTTTATATGACTGGACCAACTCATCGGTACTCACTCCGACAATCAGTCGATCGCATTTGCTCTTTGCTCTTTGCAATAATCTCAGGTGGCCGATATGAAATAAATCAAAAACACCGGTCGTGTAACCCACTTTTTCTTTGTTCATTTAATCCTGACCTCTTAAGCATTTTCGGGAATTTATTTTTGTGAAAAACCAACGACTGCAAACCTTTAACACAGCAGAACAATATAAAAAAGTGATTTGCATAACTCCAATGGTATCGTATTTAGCGCTGTCCAGCCATTAAGTTTCACCGGGAGCCTTTTCAAGGCCGCCCTTCTGTCTTTCTACCAGTATCGACTCAACCAGCAATAAATCTTCTATCTTGTCCACATCGATCGCGGCTTCGGCAAAAGGCATCTGTACAGCCCCTGCCCTCAAGCCCATTCTTTTGGACAATCCGTTCAGGGCCTGCCTGAGGGTTAGTTGGCCCAACAGATAACGGAGTACGGTTGACCATCCCATGACCTTGATGATGCGCAGTGGCTTTTTGCGCTCCTTTTCAACTTGACGCCAAAAATCAGCCGCTTTGCGGGACTCTGCCGTTAGGAAGGCAAACAGGTTACAGCCGCAATAGCCTCCGTCCTTTAGTTTCGTAACCGTTCGCCGGGTGCCGGGGACAGCCGCTGCAATCAATTTATGGCGTGCGACGCCTGCAAGAACGTCGCAACTGCTGGTACGTGCTTCCCTGCAGAAGTGATCAACTATCTGCGCAGTCAGTAGAGCATGATCGGCCGTGGTGACCAGGACCGGTGTGTCCTCGGGAAGCGATTGCAAAGCAGTGAAGGCGCTCAAGCTTGGCGTCGACTCCGGGGCAAGCCATTTGACTTGCCCGGAGCTGACCAATCCGGAGAGCTCCACAGACTGCTCGA
>JAFDBW010000228.1 GCA_019313105.1 Deltaproteobacteria bacterium
CCCGGCCAGCAACGTGGTCTTCCTTGGGGTCGGCTTCGAAACCACGACGCCGACAATCGCCGGGGCCATACTGACCGCAGAGAAAAAGAAGCTGCAAAACTTTTACGTTCTCTGTTCGCACAAGACCATGCCCGCACCGATGGCAATTCTTGCCGGAGATTTGGAGCTTAAGGTCGACGGCTATCTCTGCCCGGCCCATGTCTCTGCAATTATCGGCGCCAACGCCTACCAGCCTCTGGTCGATACATTCCGGGTCCCCTGCGTGATCACCGGCTTCGAACCACTGGATGTTCTGCAAGGCGTCCTGATGCTAGCCAGACAGGTTGTCGCCGGTAAGGCCAAAGTTGAAACCCAGTATCGCCGGGTGGTTAAACCAGAGGGCAACCGCAAAGCCCAAAAACTCCTCTCCCGGGTGTTCGAGTCCTGCGATGCACAATGGCGCGGAATCGGCAACATACCGGACAGTGGCCTGCGTCTGTGCGAGCCATATAGCCGTTTTGATGCAGGCCACGCCCTACCGGTTGAGCTCGAACCGACCGTTGAGCACGATGGATGCCTATGCGGTGAAATTCTCAAGGGCAAGGTCCAGCCAATCGATTGTCCGCTGTTTCGTACCACCTGTACTCCCGAGGATCCGGTGGGTGCCTGCATGGTATCGAGTGAAGGGACCTGTGCGGCTGAGTACAAATACGGGGACTGGGGGTTGGGGGCTGGGGGTTAGCAATGACTTTTTACCGCCCTCCAGCCCCGCTCCTCAGCCTGGAGTTGCCATGAAATCCGACATCATCCTGCTCGGCCACGGCAGTGGCGGCAAGCTCAGCCACGAGCTCCTCGACGACCTGATCGTACCAATCCTCTCCGGAATCGGCCAGCGCGATCAGAACGATGCCGCCGTACTGACCCAGCAGCAGGGCCGCCTTGCCTTTACCACCGACTCTTACGTGGTCGATCCGATTTTTTTTCCCGGTGGCAGTATTGGCAGCCTGGCCATTCACGGCACGATTAACGATCTGGCCATGGCCGCTGCGATGCCGATCGGTATCAGTGTCGGGTTAATCATCGAAGAAGGTCTTGCCGTGAGCACGCTGCGCACCATCCTTGAGGATATGAGTGCTGCGGCAGAAAAATCCGGGGTCCGGATTTTGACCGGCGACACCAAAGTCGTGCCGCGCGGCAAGGTTGACAAAATCTTTATCAACACCTCCGGCATCGGGGTCATGGAGCATGACCTCGATATCTCCGGCCACAACGCCCGGGTCGGTGACAAGATCCTGATCAATGGCACGATCGGCGATCACGGCATGGCGGTCATGGCCAGCCGTGAAGGCCTGGCACTGGACAGTGACATCACCTCGGACAGCGCACCGCTCAACAGCCTGGTTGCGGACCTTATCCACGGAGTAGGGGGTCAACTACACGCCCTGCGTGACCCGACCCGCGGTGGCGTCGCGACCACGTTGAAGGAAATCGCCATTCAGTCAGAAGTGGAGATCACCCTGCGAGAGAACTCCCTGCCGGTGGGTTCGACCGTTGCCGCGGCCTGCTCCATACTCGGCCTCGACCCGCTATTCGTTGCCAACGAAGGCAAACTTCTTGCTTTCATCGCGCCAGAGGCAGCGGAACAGGCTCTGATGATCATGCGCAGCCACGAATTCGGGAAACGGGCCGCCATCATCGGAGAGGTGACATCGACCAACAAAGGCAAGGTTCGCCTGCAGACAACAATTGGCGGGCTGCGGGCCATCGAAATGCTCGCTGGCGAGCAACTCCCCCGGATCTGCTGAGCGGCACGGTGTTTTCACCACACTGCGCACAAAAAGCTGCTCTTTTTGCCGTATCACCCTGCAGAACGGCGTCTTATCCATTAAAACAGCCTAATAAGTCAAGTCATTCCAAGTAGATCCAGCCACACACCTGATATGTTAAAATATGGCACGCCTGATGCATTGTTAACTATCATCACATTCGCCATCCGTTCCCGAATACGTCGAGAAAGGAGAATAACATGTTCAAGCTCTCGGCCCTTATTGGTAGTGTGGCATTTTTCTTCAGCAGCTGGCTTTCAGGATTCACTCTTCCGCGCATAACACAAACTACGGGAGACTACCTTCTGATGCCACTGCTCGGCTATATCATGATCATCGTGGCAGCACAAGTTGCCGCCAGAATACTTCCGGAACAATCTTAAAACATTGAGCAGGGAACGGACCGGCTCAAATATTTAATATCTTCTATGGAGTCACGCAAGAGGGAATGGATTTTATCCATTCCCTCTTGGTTTTGGCACCTCCGGACAGGGGTAAAACTTTTCTTTTTTGCCTGCGAACGTGTCAGAAGTAAGATGCAACTTAACAATTACAGGATCGGGGGAGATTATGGAACGCGCCAAGTTTGTTACGCACAAGGGCCGCCAGCTTTACTTCATGGACTGCAGCAATGCAACCCTAGAGGAGATGAATCAGGTCATCGAAGCGTGCGAACGTGACGTGCGATGCAAGCCCGAGAATTCCGTGTTCACCCTGATTGTTGCCGGTGGCAGTTCCTTCAGCGGAGAAACCATCAGCAGACTCAAGGAACTGGCCCGTGACAACACGCCGTACGTCAAGGCCTCTGCAATTGTCGGCGTCACGGCTCTTCACAAAGTGGCGCTGAATGCCGTCGCCATGTTCAGCAAGCGGCGCTTTTATATTTATGACACTCTTGACGAAGCTATGGACTTCCTGGCTGGTTACACAGACTGAACAATTTACTGCAGAATTTACTAAGGCCCGCAGCGTTTGCTGCGAGACTTTTAGCTAAAAGCGATAAAACTCAAAATAGCAAAAATACCCTCAAAATGACTAAGACAGTGTCTCATAATCCACAAAAGGTATTTTTTTACATTTTATTCACATTAGTTGAGTCCAGATTTCTTTTTGAAAATCCACAACTTGCAATGATTTTCTTTTTAAAAACGGCATTTTACGAAATTTTACCTATTGACGCCACAAACCTATTGGTCTTACCATTTTTATAAATACACCCTAGAAAAGAAAAGGAAAGACCATGTTCGCCCTACCTGCAATACTCAACAACACAGTAAAACTTGCACACCACTGGATCCGCGAGATCGCTTACAATGACATGGCGCGTCAGGCATCGGACTGGATTCCCGAGGAACTCCGGGTTGAAAAGAAAACGCCCAGGAACAAACCGATCGCTCTCGATTTTGGAATTCCGAAGAAGCATCGCCTCAACTGGATGCGACGTAACATTCATCAGCTGCCGCACTAATCCTGCGTCAACTGACAATATTTTCTTTCCAATGCGGAGCCCTTCTGGCTCCGCATTTTTTGTCCCCGGCAACCAAACCAAAACTTGAATTTATGAACCGGTTCATGCAAGGGCATGCAGAAGAACGCCCTTGCAGAATTCCTGTTGACAGTTGAGGCAATCGGCGTATAAGTGCATCTCAAGGCATCTAAGCACCAGAAGGTGTGGCCGCACTTATGCCTTTAAGGCATGACCATGTTTCGTATCCGGCGCATTCACGACAACCTGCGCCAGGTCAACCAGGCCGCCATAACACAGGTTGAAAAGATCCTCGAAGACCAGTTCCCGCTGCTCGCCAAAAGCGACGTCGAAAAAACCCCGAACTCCTGCGCAACCCGGTCAAGCAGGGTTTCCGCTCGATCCTTTACGTCGCTGAAGATGCCCGTAAACGCGTCCTGGGCTTTGCCGGCGGCAACGTCGTTGGAATCTGGCTGGAAGAGAAAAATGCCCTAGGCACGCTTGTCATCCGGATCATAACCCAGCGCAACGCAAGCTCGCTGGTCGAAGCCATGCACGTTGCGGCTTATAACGTCACCAGGATCGATGGCGAAGGAGGGCACGGCCAGGTGATGGTCCTGTTCACCATCATGCGCCGCAAGCAGTTGCCAGAGGTCATCGCGCTGATCCGCCGGCACAACCCCCAAGCCATTCACACAGTTGAAAACGTCCGCTTCGCCAGTTCCTTCGGCCCTGATATGGCCATCACAAAGCGACCCCCTTGCTCTTCAGCGTTCCTACAGCCTCCGCACCTGATTGGTGGGACAAGTGAGGCGTGTCATATTGTCCATGAGCGGGCCATAACACTCCTTGCTTTTTACACCAATCAAAAGCAGAGCCCTCTCAGGCCTGTTCCCTCACGTTTTGAAGACAATTATCGCGTTGTGAACGTCAGCGACACATATAACCCATAATCTCATCAATAAACTCACTCCCAAACCTGCGCAGCTTATGTTTGCCGACACCATTGATTGCCATCATTTTCTCTTCATCGGTCGGCATCTTCGCCGCCATCTCGGCCAGGGTGGCATCTCCGAAGATCACATAAGGCGGGACCCCCTCGGCATCGGCCAGCCGTTTACGCCTGATACGCAGGGCGTCAAAGAGGTCATCATCATAATCGAAATCGCCAACTTGCGGTCGGCCCTTCTTCTGCAGTGTCTTGACGCGGATACGTGGCTTGGCCAGGACCAGCCGCTCCTCGCCACGCAGCAGGGGGCGCGCCGCTTCGGTCAACTTCAACACCGAGTAAGCAGCGACATCCTGCACCAGGTAGCCACGGTGGATCAACTGGCGGATCAAGCTGTTCCAGGCCTCGGCAACCTTTTCCGCACCGATCCCGTAAGTCGATAATTTGTCATGGCCGAGATCGAGCACGCGCTGCGTCTGTGCGCCGCGCAAGACATCAACCACATGCCCGACGCCGAAGCGTTGCCCAACCCGGAAGACGCAGGATAACGCTTTCTGAGCATCGACTGTGGCGTCATATGTCTCTGGCGGGTTGAGGCAGACATCGCAGTTGCCGCAATCCTTTGAAAGCCGCTCACCGAAATAGCCGAGCAGGACCCGACGGCGACAGGTCTGTGCCTCACCAAAACCGACCATCGCCTGCAGCTTGTGCAGTTCAATTCGTTTCTGCTCCGGGTTATTGCCTTTTTCGATCAGGCCGCGGCTGATCGCGATATCACCGTAACCGAACAACAGCAGGGCCTCCGCCGGCAAACCATCCCGACCGGACCGACCGGTCTCCTGGTAATAGCTCTCGATATTTTTTGGCAGGTCATAGTGGATCACGAACCGTACATTAGGCTTGTCGATGCCCATGCCGAAGGCCACGGTTGCGACGACGATATCGATGTCGTCACGCAGGAATATCTCCTGAACATTTTTACGCTCCTTGTCTCCCAGCCCTGCATGGTAGGCCCGCGCCTTGACTCCGGATGCTGCCAGTCGATCAGCCACCTCCTCGACCCGTTTGCGCGACAGTGCATAAACGATCCCCGCTTCGCCATGATGATCTGCAAGAAAAGCCTGCAGCTGATCGAAGGGTTTCTGTTTCTCGACTACGGTGTAGCGGATATTCGGCCGATCGAACCCGGTGACAAAACACTCCGCATGCTGTAATCCGAGCTTGTGCAACACATCCTGCCGGGTCTGCGGATCGGCCGTGGCCGTCAGGCCTATCATCGGCACTTCGGGAAAATGCCTGCGCAGCTGCCCCAGCTGCACATACTCGGGGCGGAAGTCGTGGCCCCACTGGGACACGCAGTGCGCCTCATCAATGGCGAAAAGAGCGAGCTTCAGTCCACGCAGCCGGTGAAGAAAGTCATCATTCAACAGCCGCTCGGGAGCAACGTAAAGCAAGTCCAGTTCACCGGCATGCAGTTGGGCGAGAATTCTTTGGGCCTCTTCAGCTTTGAGCGAGGAGTTGTAAAATGCTGCCCGGACACCGTTGACCACCAGCGCGTCGACCTGGTCTTTCATCAGTGAGATCAGTGGCGACACGATGATCGCCACCCCGTCGCGGTGCAGGGCGGGGATCTGGTAACAGAGCGACTTGCCGCCACCGGTCGGCATCAGGACAAACGCATCCTGACCATCGATCAGGCTTTTGATGATCGGTTCCTGGTGTGCACGGAATTCGGAGTAGCCAAACACCTCTTGCAGGGTTTGACGGGGGTCAATTGATTTTGACATGGAAGTAATATCCCTCGAAGTGGGCGCAGAAGCGCCAATTGCATGACAATACAAAAATAACAAAGGCGGTTCTCACGCCCGTTCGCTCCGCTCTCTCAAGACGTAAAGATCTTGCTTTGGAAAACTAATCGCGCTCCCTGACCTTCTGTCTCAGCGCTAAATCAAGCAGCACCAGTGCGGCCATTGACTCGACAATCGGCACGGCACGCGGCACCACGCAGGGGTCGTGACGGCCCTTGGCCTCGAGAATGACCGTTTTGCCATCGAAGTCGACTGTCTGCTGAGACTGGCCGATTGTTGCGACCGGCTTGAATGCCACCCGGAACAGGACCGGCTCGCCGCTGGAGATGCCGCCGAGGGTGCCGCCAGCATAATTGGTCAGCGTCCCCAGGCGCTTGCCTTTCTGGACGAAAGGGTCATTATGCTGGGAGCCGCGCAGGCGGGTTCCGGCAAACCCCGAACCGATCTCAAAGCCTTTGGTCGCCGGCAGCGACAGCATCGCCTGGGCGAGCATCGCGTCGAGCTTGTCGAACACCGGTTCGCCCCAGCCAGCCGGGAGATTCCGGCAGATACAGCTGACCACACCGCCGACCGAATCCTTGGCCTCCAGAACTTCACGCACCAGCGCTTCCATCCGTGCCGCCGAAGGTTTGTCCGGGCAGCGCGACAGGTTTCTATCAACCTGGTCGCGGTTCACACTGTCAACGTCCACATTGACGGCCTCTTCGGCACCAACAGAGCTAACCCACGCGACGATCTCCACGCCCCACTCTTCTCGCAGAATCTTTTCGGCGATCGCCCCGGCTGCCACTCGACCGATGGTCTCACGGGCGCTGGACCGACCACCGCCGCTGCTGGCGCGGATACCGTACTTGGCCTGGTAGGTGAAGTCGGCATGCGATGGCCTCGGCACCAGGTCCATTTCGCCGTAATCGCCCGGACGCTGGTCCTTGTTGTGCACCAGCAGGCCGATTGGCGTGCCCAGGGTCAAACCATTTTCAATTCCGGAAAGGATTGTCACCTGGTCAGCTTCTTCACGCGGCGTGGTGAGGTCGCTCTGGCCCGGACGTCGCCTGTCTAGCTGTGGCTGGATATCGGCCTCGGACAGCTGCAAACCGGCCGGGCAGCCGTCTACTATGGCACCGACTCCAACACCGTGAGATTCACCGAAAGTACTGACCCGGAAGAGGGTCCCAAGCGAACTGGACATTTTTCACTCCAAGGATTCTTAATGGGCAGATGAATAAACTTAAACAGATGAAGGTATTATAAACGATTCGTTGTTTCAGGGAAGCCTTGAAAAAAAGTCAGGGGAGCCGGGACACTTCACACCGCTTGCACAAGGCTCCAAAAGGAGGCTCGTATTCCTGAGGACAGCGATATTTCGGGGATTCTTAGACCCGTAGAAGATGGTCACTGATAATCGGTGGCTAGATTTTTTATTTTTCCGCTTGACAAACATTACTAAAAAAGTAATATATTCAACAGAACATAATTCTTCATGTTCTACCCTCCAAAAAGTAAACCCATAGAACCCGTTGCCCCACAGTCGCCCTCCTGACTGTGGGGCTTTTTTTTCAATCTACGCCTGGAGACCCCGAGAATTTTCCGGCACTCCGGTCATCATGGATTAACCCCTGAAAGCTTCAAAAAGTTCGACAAGACTGGTCACTGTGAGTGACGGCTGAATCTCCCATGGATCAAAGACCGCCTGCGCATTCCGTTTCACCCAGGCGCCATGCATACCGGCAGAGATGGCACCGATCACATCGAAGGGGTTCCCGGAAATCAACCAGGCATCAGCCCCGCACGCCCCTGATTTGCGTAGAAAGTGTGCATAAACCCCAGGGTTCGGCTTAAAGCTCTTGATTTCATCAGTGCTGACCACACCGTCGAGGAGCATGTCGATCCCGGCATGCTGCAGCAGGTTGCGGACATCGTCCGGCTTGCCATTGGAAAACGCATAGAGGCGGCAACCTGTCTCCCTGAACTTCGTCAGGGCCGGTTTGACATCCGGGAAAGCTGGCAGGTAACGATAGGCATGAAGCAACCGGGTCCGCTGTTCGGCGCTCATCTCGACCTCGAGGGTCGCACAGCAGAAATCGAGAGCATTGCTGGTACAGACGGAAAAATCCCGGTAATTCTGCATCAGCCCCCTGCGGAACGAGTATTCGAGCTGTTTGGCGCGCCAGAGATCGGAAAAAGCGCCGGCCTTCTCGCCGAGATGTTCTCGCAGCGCCGCAACGATCCCGGCCGTGTCAATCAGGGTGCCATAGACGTCAAAAGCAATGGTTGCTGGCATGGTTTTCCTCCGTAACAAAACGGTCACCGTTTCATTTTACTTTAACAGGCGCCGAACAAGCGTCAATTTGTCGCCCGTGCAGAAGCAAGGTTGCCATCCTCGGGCGGGCAGATTAATATAGCGTCAGACTTTAACTACAGACCAGGATTGGCAGGAGTACCTTTTGAGCACACTCTCTATCGAACTCGTCCCGCGGGACCCTGAATCGTTGCAGCAAGAGATGCAATCGATCCGTGAGCATTTCCCGGCGGTCGAAACGATCAACATTCCCGACTTGCTCAAGTTCACGCTGCGCAGCTGGGATGCCTGCAGCCAGGCCAAGGCGTTCTTCCCCCACACCATCCCTCACCTGCGTGCCATCGATTTCGACCTGCGTCAGCCGTTTCCCCTGGTTGACGCCTTTGCTCAGGCCGGCATTGATACGGTGCTGGTGATCGCCGGAGACCAGCCGCAGGATATGTCCCGCAGGGTCTACCGCACCTCGTCAATCGAGTTGATCCGCGCACTCAAGGCAGCAATACCCTCGCTCAAGGTTTATGCCGGCATCGATCCTTACCGGACCGGTATCAAGACCGAGCTCGACTATGTAAAGCGAAAGGTTGACGCCGGCGCCGACGGGTTTTTCACCCAGCCCTTCTTTGACCTGCGCCTGATGGAAATCTACCACGATCTGTTGGCGGGACTGGATGTCTTCTGGGGGATCAGTCCGGTCATGAGTGAGCGCAGCAAGGATTACTGGGACAACCTCAACAATGCGATCTTTCCGCCGGATTTCGAGCCGACCCTGGAATGGAACCGGCGGCTGGCCAGGGAAGCACTGGCCTTCGCCGGAGATACCGGCTCAAACATCTATTTCATGCCGATTCGCATTGACCTGGTCAAATACCTGGAAGGAATTCTTTAAAGCAGAATCTTGTTTAACCGGGATGTCGGGGGTCAGACCAAACACCTGAGATGGGGACACGGGACCTATCTGTCTCCGATCTTGATAAACCCGTAACTGATCAATTGTCACCGAGCTTCTCAATCCAACGGGTCAAACGTATCCTTGTCGGCGTAGCACAGCGGACAGACCCAGTTGTCGGGCAGATCGGCAAAGGCCGTTCCCGGCGGGATATCGTTCATCGGATCCCCCTGAGCCGGATCGTAGATGTAACCACAGTTCGCACAGATATATCGCATTCTAGCCCTCCTGATAATTAAAGGTTTTTCGCACCACGCACTTCCCGCTTCGCGCTTCGATCTTAAACCGCAAAATACTTCGCCTGTGGATGATGGGCAATTATCGCCGAGGTGCTCACTTCGGGGACCATCTCCATCGTTTCCGTCAGCGTCACCCCGATCGCTTCCGGCTCAAGGAGTTTAAAGAGCATCGTATGAGCATCGAGATCGGGACAGGCAGGATAGCCGAAACCGTATCGTGACCCCTGGTAGCCCTGGGTGACATAGCCGGTCATATCCGTAGGTTTTTCTCTGGCGATGCCAAGCTCGCGACGCATCTCTTCGTGCCAGTATTCGGCCAGGGCATCGGTCACTTCGACACTGAAACCGTGCAGCATCAGGTAATCATGGTAGGCGTCGGCCTCAAACAGGCGCTTGGTTTCGGCCGCGATGCGGTCCCCGATCGTCACAACAAAGAAGGCCGCCACATCACCACCTTCCTCGCGACTCCGGTAGTAATCGGCAATACAGAGATGCGGTGGTGACTGCTGCCGCGGGAACTCGAATGCCATGACATCATCACCGGATTCAACAAAGACCGTGTCTCCTTCACTGTAACAGCGGAAATACCCATAGGCCGCCTTAGGCTGCAGCAGCCCTTCCTGAAGCGCACGTGTTTTGAGCTGTTCGTATAGCGGAGTGACCGTTGTCCGCATCAACTCGGCATATTCTTCTGCACTGGAACTGGATGTGCGGCGGTAGCCCCAGCGCCCGCGGAAGAGCGCCTGTTGATTGACATAGGGGAACAGCTTGGCCGGATCGATGTCGACGACATGCCGCAGGCCGTAGAAAGGCGGTTCCGGCACCGGGTGGCTACGGTCGATAGTGACGTCTTTCACGCCAGGCTTCATCCGTGCCTTACCATTCTTCGGCGCGGCAACGGTCGCGGTCAGCCGTCCTGCTTCAAAATCTTTAAGCGCCTTGAGCCCGGCGAAGGCATCAGCACAATAAACCACGGGAGCATCGTAATTCGGCACACAGGAGGTCGCCACAAAATCGCTGGTGAGGGCTGCGCCACCGAGCAGGATTGGGATGTTGAGTCCTGCCTCGCGGTATTGCGGCATACTCTCCTGCATGACAATCGCCGATTTCACCAGCAGCCCCGAGAGCCCGATCATATCTACATCCAGTTCACGAGCCTTGTCGATGATCGTCTCGGCCGGCACCTTGATGCCGATATTGTAGACCTTGTAACCGTTATTCGAGAGCAGGATATCGACCAGGTTCTTGCCGATATCGTGGACATCACCCTGGACAGTGGCGAGCAGGACCTTGGTCCCCTCTTCCTGGTCGACCTTCTGCATATGCGGCTCCAGCCAGGCGACACTCTTCTTCATCGCTTCCGCCGATTGCAGCACGAAGGGCAGCAACAGCTCTCCCTTGCCGAACAGCTCACCGACATGACGCATCGCCGGCACCAGGATCTGGTTGACGATGTCGAGCGGCGGGTAACGGTCGAGCAGCACGGCCAGGATATCCTCGATGCCGTCCTTGTCGCCACGCACGATCTTCTCGTGTAAAGCCTCTTCGGGACGTTTATCCTCCGATTCACCCTCCTCATCGCCATCAACACGAGCGGAGAAATGATCGATGAAACGCATCAGAGGTAATTTTTCCGCGCCCTGTTCACGGTTATAGATCAGGTCTCGGCAGAAGACGCGATCCTCTTCGCTGATCTGTGCCAGAGGCAGGATCTTGCCGGCATCGATAATCGCCGCATCGAGACCCACCTCAATCGCCTCGTGCAGGAACACCGAATTGAGGATCTTGCGTGCAGCGGGGGGCAGGCCGAAGGAAATGTTACTTAATCCGAGCAGCGTATAGACCCCGGGCAGCTCGGCCTTGATCCGCCGGATCCCATCCAGCGTCTGGATCGCAGCATCGAGCAGGTTCTGATCACCGGCACCGATAGTGAAGGTCAGCGGATCAAACAGGAGGTCCTGGGGACGCAGGCCGTGCTTGCCGACTGCCAGATCGTAAATCTGCCGGGCCGTCGCGACCTTCTCGTCGGCAGTCATGGCCATGCCCTGCTCATTGATCGTCAAAGCGACCACTGCCGCGCCGTACTTCTTCGCCAACCGACAGACCCTGTCGAGAGTCTTGCCACCATCTTCGAGATTAATCGAGTTAATGATGCATCGGCCGGGATAGATTTTCAGACAGGCCTCGATGCAGTCAGCGTTGGTCGAATCGATCATGATCGGGATCTTCAGCGATTCGGCGTGAATTCTCACCAGCCGGGTCAGGTCAGCAAGCTCGTCCCGACCGACGTAGGCCGCACAGATATCGAGAACCTGGGCGCCTTTGGCCTCCTGGTCCAGGCCGATCCGCAGACAACCGTCAAAATCATCTGCCAGCAGACATTCGCGGAACTTTTTCGAACCGTTCGGATTGGAACGCTCACCGATTAACAGTGGCGGTATTTCCTGGCCTATTTCGACGGCCTGGTAGAGGCTTGAGAGTGAAGGCTTCATACCGTCACCTCTCTTACCGCCGGGGTCAAACCGGCGCAAGCAGCAGCGAGCTGGCGAA